>NZ_NHRP01000003.1:0-174979 GCF_002165385.1 Acinetobacter sp. WCHA39 | reverse complement strand
TGTCATCATATTCGTCGTCAGAAAACAAGTATTATGCCATTATTTCAATGAGTTATCTTTTTTTGTCGTGTACAGAGCACTTTTTTATAATTTATTGAGTCAGCATTTAGATGAAATGCTACCCATTATTTATACACCAACCGTCGGCGAAGCTTGCCAGCGTTTTTCTGATATTTATCGTCGTCATCGTGGGATTTTCATCTCATATGCTGAACGTCAATACATCGATCAAATTATTCATAATGTGAATAAGAAAAATGTCAAAGTGATTGTTATTACCGATGGTGAGCGCATCCTTGGTTTAGGTGATCAGGGTATTGGCGGTATGGGAATTCCAATTGGAAAATTATCTCTATATACAGCATGTGGAGGTATTAGTCCCGCTTATACCTTACCGATTACGATAGATGTTGGTACAAATAATCAAGAATTACTCAACGATCCAATTTACATGGGATTGAAGCAACCTCGAATCAGAGGGGAGCAATATTACCAATTTGTCGAACAGATTATTTCTGCTGTGCGTGAACGTTGGCCGAATGTGTTGATACAGTTTGAAGATTTTGCCCAAATTAATGCGATGCCATTGTTGACTCAGTATCGAGATAAAATTTGCTGCTTTAATGATGACATTCAAGGAACTGCAGCAGTTACAGTTGCCAGTCTAATTGCTGCATCAAGAGCACTTGGTAAACAACTTAAAGATCAAACCATTACTTTTGTTGGTGCTGGTTCAGCAGGATGTGGTATTGCTGAGCATATCGTTAGACAAATGATGGATGAAGGTCTGAGCGATCATGAAGCCCGTTCACGTATTTTCATGGTTGATCGCTTCGGTTTAATGACTGATCAACAGCCTAATTTACTCGACTTTCAACAAAAACTCGCAACACCTGTGAATGCAATTTCAGAATGGGAGTATTCAGGACAAGAGATTGCGCTACTTGATGTCGTAAAAAATGCTAAACCTAGTATTCTGATTGGTGTATCAGGGCAAGCAGGTTTATTTAGTGAAGAAGTGATTAAAACTTTGGCTAAATATTATAAGCATCCGATTGTTTTGCCATTATCAAATCCGACTTCTCAAGTAGAAGCTCAGCCAAAAGATATTATTGAATGGACGCAAGGTGCTGCAATCGTTGCGACAGGTAGTCCTTTCGCACCAGTATATTTCCAAGGTAAAACTTATACGATTGCTCAGTGTAATAATTCTTATATTTTCCCAGGAATAGGCTTGGGTGTGATTGCATGTGGTGCAAATCATATTAGTGATGCAATGTTGATGGCTGCAAGCACAGCATTGGCAGATTGCTCACCGCGTTTAAAAAATCCAGCTGCAGAGCTTTTGCCAAATATTAATGACATTCATCAAGTCTCCAAATTCATTGCTTTTAAAGTTGCAAAAGCTGCGATGGCAGATGGATTAGCAGTACCCATGAGCAATGATGTGCTGAAAAATGTGATTGAAGATAATTTTTGGACACCTGAATATCGAAATTATCGCCGAGTTACTTTTTAATTGAGCCAGATCTAGTCTGATTGATGAAATGTAAATGTAATTCAGTAATCTAGAACAGAACAAAACCTGACTGATCTTGAATGATCTTGAATGATCTTTCAGGTTTTTAGCTTATTATTACTCTCATACAACTATCTGTTATATTTTTTTTATAAAATCTGTATCTACCTTTATCATCTGTATTCATTCAAAGTATAACGAGGTTGATATGAATGGGCTAAATATGAGTTTTTTAAAAAAGAAAAATAATGCGAGTTTCGTATTTTTTATTATCACACTCTATGCTTTTATCGGTTTTGGTTTAGGCTATATTATTTGGGAATATTTTCTTTAAAATCAGCTTCAAGTCTGATTTATAGCACTGTTTAGCTATTCATTTAATACAGCAAATTTAAGCTTGGTAATCTGTTTCGCTACAATGATCACATCTACTGGATGCGGCTTGGATTATATTCATCCAGCCATTCAAAACAATGAATAATATTCATAGCTCTTCATTAGAATAAATCATTTTATTCATAGATTTTTGTTCTGTACTCTAAAAATAAGCCGTATTTAAAAAATTACATAAATGATGACTTGGGACGATGATCATCACATCTTCATCATTTGAAAGAATAAAGAGTGTTGGAATGAGAAAACTCGATTTTGCAATTATAGATCCGCATATCCATCAATGGGATCCATATCATACTCCACATTCTGCTGCCTTGTTGGTTAAAGCTTTGGGGAATTATCCCCGTGTGATGAATAAAGTTATTCGAGTCGTTAAACCGAAGCCACTTTTAGACACGCTAGGATTAACTAAATATGCGTTGAGTCCTTATCTCCCTCAAAATTATCATGAAGATATGGGACATCATAGGATTGAAAGCGTAGTACATGTCGAAGCAAATTGGCATCATCATAAAGGCTTTGGTGTTGTCGAAGAAACCAAATGGATTCAACAATTAAATTTTAAAGACCAAAATTTAAAGCTAGGTGCAATTATTGCCACTGCTGATCCGCGAGATCGAAAATTTAAACAGATTTTAAAAGCACATCAAGATGCCAGCCCTCTATTTAGGGGGATTCGTAAAATGGCTTCTTGGCATGAGGATTCTGGTATTTTTCGTTGGTGTGATCAAGCACATTTATATCAGTCTAAAAAATTCCTTAAAGGCTTTGAACAACTTGCCAAAATGGATTTATCTTTTGATGCGTGGACTTATTCAACACAAATTTCAGAAATTACAAAATTAGCGAAACAATTTCCTCAAACACCTATAGTCGTTGATCATTTAGCAACACCCGCAGGACTTTTTGGCCCTATTGGCAAAAAAACTGGTCAAACACCTTCACAACGTGCCGCCATTTTCCAGCAATGGCAGCGTGATTTGGCAGTTCTGGCTGAGCAGAAAAATGTTTATGCCAAGATTTCAGGGCTGATGATGCCCGTGTTAGGACACCGATTTTATCAACAATACCGTACTGCAACCGTCTATGAAATGGTGAATTTATTAACACCATTGATTCAACATGCAATACAGGTATTTGGCCCAGATCGAATCATTTTTGCTTCAAATTTTCCTATGGATAAAGCTAATACAACGCTAAGCGATTTGATCCAAGCTTATATTGAAATGATCACACCTTATGGTGATCAAGCGATGTATTCCATTTTTAGACAAAACGCTGCCAATTTTTATCAATTAAATTAGAGTCATCATATGAAAAGTTTTAATCAAAAGGTTGCTGCAATTACGGGTGCAGGTTCTGGAATCGGTCAACAACTTGCAATTTTATTAGCACAGCAAGGCGCTGATTTAGCTTTGAGCGATGTGAATGATCAAGGTTTAGCTGAAACATTATCTTTAGTAAAACAGTATCCTGTGAAAGTCACTTTAACCAAATTAGATGTTTCTCATCAGCAAGCTGTACGTGAATGGGCGGAGAATAGTTTCAAAGATCATGGCAAAATCAATTTGATTTTTAACAATGCTGGCGTTGCATTAGCAAGCACCGTAGAAGGTATGAGCTATGAAGAAATGGAATGGATTTTTAATATTAATTTTTGGGGTGTTGTCTACGGCACAAAAGAGTTTTTGCCTTATTTAAAGCAAAGTGGTGAAGGGCATATCATTAATATTTCTAGTTTATTTGGACTCACTGCTCAACCTTCTCAAAGTGCTTATAACGCAACAAAGTTTGCTGTGCGTGGTTTTACCGAATCATTACGTCAAGAATTAAATATGCAAAATAATGGTGTCAGTGCGACTTGTGTACATCCAGGTGGTATACGAACCAATATCGCTAATAGTGCTCGTATGAGTGACAGTATCCGTTCTTTGGGTATGAATCCAGCAAAGGCTAGTCGATCATTTAATAAAGTCCTGAAAACCCCACCAGAAGAAGCTGCAAAAATCATTTTAGAGGCGGTCAAACATGACAAAGCTCGGGTATTGATTGGGAATGATGCCAAAATTTTAGATTTGATTCAGCGGATTACACCAACTCATTATTCTCAAGCATTAGATTTTTTAACCCAAAAAACTTTGAAAAAAAGTTAAAATATTCTGCAATCTAAGGATGCTCATTTAATTTGTGTGAGCATCCTAGTGGATTCATTTTAATGTGAATCATCGTCTATCATTATGTTTTATATGTAGAAAGTAAAATGCTGGTTTCACTATTATAAATACCAGAAATATTTCGAATTCGTTCGAGTGCCTTGTCAAAATTTTCTAAACTGTCGGACTGTAATTCAACCAAAATATCCCATTTTCCGTTTGTAGTATGCAGACGTTCAACGGCTGATTCTAAGCGTAATTCACGAATAACCGCTTGCGCTTTGGTTCCTTCCACCATGATATTCATCCAAGCACGGATAATATTTTTTTCCACATTTGGGCGGAAGCGTACAGTATATCCCGTGATGATGCCCGTCGATTCCATATATTCAATTCGCTTTTGTACCGTTGCTCTTGATACACGTGTTTTTGCGGCCAGATCTGTAATTGAGATCCGGGCATTATCTTTGAGTAAACCTAAGATAATATGATCAATATTGTTCATTTTGATACTTACTATTAGCAAATTGATAAAAATTAATTCATTTTAATCATTATAACGAATTTTGTGAATCAATTTGATTCTTAATAATAATCAATATACGAAGCCCCAAACATTTTTTTCGAATGAATCAAGAGATCTATGTTGACACGGAACGATGGGGTAAGCGGAAACCTTTGCAGTAAGGGAATCTGTACATAACAGGGACAATTGATTAATTAAGGAAAAGATGATGTCTTTATCATATGCGGCTCAAAATGGTAGTGCTTGGCAAACCTTTCTCACTCAAGTAGATCGTGTAGCACCTTATTTGGATGCCGACCTCAGCAACTTTGTCAACACACTGAAAACACCAAAACGTACGCTAATTGTTGATGTGCCAATCGTGATGGATGATGGCACAATTCGTCATTTTGAAGGCTATCGCGTACAGCACAATCTCTCTCGTGGTCCTGGAAAGGGTGGTATTCGTTATCACCAAGATGTTGAGTTGAATGAGGTCATGGCCTTATCAGCATGGATGACCATTAAAACTGCGGTGCTTAATCTCCCATTTGGCGGAGCAAAAGGTGGTGTTCGTGTCAACCCAAAAGAACTTTCAACACGTGAATTAGAGCGTTTAACTCGTCGTTTTACCAGTGAAATTAGCCCAATTATCGGCCCACAAATTGATATTCCTGCACCTGATGTTGGTACTAATGCCAATATCATGGGCTGGATGATGGATACTTATTCAAGTATTAAAGGTCACACGGTTACGGGTGTTGTAACTGGAAAACCTGTGCATTTAGGTGGTTCACTCGGCCGTGTTCGTGCAACAGGTCGTGGCGTATTTGTTACAGGTATGCAAGTTGCAGAGCGTATCAAATTACCTATCGAAGGCAGCAAAGTTGCCGTTCAAGGCTTTGGTAACGTAGGTAATGAAGCTGCTTACTTGTTTAATCAGGCAGGTGCAAAAATTGTTGCTGTGCAAGATCACACAGGCACAATTTTTAATGCTGAAGGTTTTAACGTAAAAGCATTACAAAAGCATGTTGCTGAACAGGGTGGCGTGAAAGGTTTTGCTGAAGCGACTGTGATCTCGGATGAAGAATTCTGGGATGTCGATATGGATATTCTGATTCCAGCAGCATTAGAAGGTCAGATTACTGTTGAACGTGCACAAAAACTCAAAGCGAAAATTGTGCTTGAAGGTGCAAACGGACCAACTTATCCAGAAGCAGATGATGTATTCGTTAGCCGTAACATTACTGTAGTTCCTGACGTAATTTGTAACGCAGGTGGTGTAACCGTCAGTTATTTTGAATGGGTTCAAGATATGGCGAGTTATTTCTGGAGCGAAGACGAAATTAATGAACGTCTTGACAAGCTGATGATTCAAGCCATGAGTGATGTGTGGAATACCGCAGCGCAAAAGCAATGTAGCTTGCGTACAGCAGCTTATATTTTAGCGTGTGAACGTATCCTCAAAGCTCGTAAAGAGCGTGGTATTTTCCCGGGATAAACCATCCATAAAGTTAAAGCAAACGGCTCATTGAATATTCAATGAGCCTGCATATCAAAACAGGAAGTGAGTAAATAAAATGAGCGAAGTCGCAATTACACGTAACAATTTTAATGATTGGATGGTGCCTGTTTTTGCTCCAGCAAATTTCATTTTGGTTCGTGGTGAAGGTTCTCGTATTTGGGATCAAAACGATAAAGAATATATCGATTTTGCAGGTGGTATTGCGGTTAATGCTTTAGGTCATGCCCATCCAGTTGCGGTAAATGCTTTAACAGAACAAGCTCAAAAACTTTGGCACATTGGTAATGGTTATACCAACGAGCCAGTATTACGCCTTGCAAAACAATTGGTTGAAAGTACATTCGCTGACAAAGTATTTTTCTGTAATTCTGGTGCAGAAGCGAACGAAGCAGCATTAAAACTGGCACGTAAAGTTGGTTTACTCAGTGGTAATCCAAATAAAAATCATATTGTTGCATTTAAAAATGCATTCCACGGTCGAACTTTGTTTACTGTAACAGCGGGTGGACAACCTAAATATTCTCAAGATTTTGCACCTTTACCGGGTGGAATCGAGCATACGGCATTTAATGATTTAGATGCTGCTAAAGCTATTATTACTGAAAATACCTGTGCGGTGATTGTAGAACCGATCCAAGGCGAAGGTGGTGTGTTACCCGCTGACATCGAATTTTTGAAAGGCTTACGTGCGTTGTGCGATGAAAAAGGCGCTGTGCTGATTTTTGATGAAGTACAAACAGGCGTTGGCCGTACAGGTTCACTTTATGCCTACATGAATACAGGCGTAACTCCAGATATTTTAACGACAGCAAAAGCCTTAGGTGGTGGTTTCCCAATCGGCGCAATGATTACTACAGATCATTATGCCAACATGTATGCGGTGGGTGATCACGGTACGACTTATGGTGGTAACCCATTGGCTTGTGCAGTGGCAGGTGCGGTGTTTGAATTCATCAATACACCAGAAGTTTTAGACGGTGTTAAAAAACGTCATCAATATTTCATCGATGCTTTGCATAAAATCAATGCTGAATATGGTTTATTCAAAGAAATCCGCGGTCAAGGTCTATTAATTGGTTGCGTTCTGAAAGATGAATATGCAGGCAAAGCAAAAAATATCGTGACCTTAGCGGGTGAAGAAGGCTTGTTGGCGTTGGTTGCAGGTACTGATGTCGTACGTTTTACCCCTTCACTGATTATTCCAATGGAAGATATTGACGAAGGTTTAAATCGTTTTGCTCGTGCCTTAGCACGCCTCTAAATCTTGTTGTGAGCATCTAACCATGATGATTGTTAGACATGCAGCGCATCGGGACTTAGATGATATTTATCGTTTAGCGCAAAGAGCAGGAGAGTCGGGCATTGGCTTGACCTCCTTACCAGAAAACAAAGAAATCTTAGCTGAACGTATTACACGTACGACTCACACTTTAGCGGGCTTAACCGAAAAGTGTGAGGCAAGTTATTTGTTTGTTTTAGAAGATACCAGTATTCACAAAATTGTGGGTGTGAGTGCGATTGAAGTTGCAGTGGGGTTAAAAGAACCATTTTACAACTTCCGTGTAGCAAAACAGGTGCATGCCTCTAAAGCCTTAAATGTGTATAAGACTTTAGATACTCTTTTTTTAAGTAATGATCATACTGGTTGCAGTGAACTCTGCACTTTGTTCCTTGATCCTGAATACCGCAAAAACCAAAACGGTAAGTTTTTATCAAAAGTACGTTTTCTGTTTATTGCAGCGTTTCGTTCTTTCTTTGAAGAAAGATTGATTGCTGAGATGCGTGGTTTTTCAGATCAAAATGGACATTCGCCATTTTGGGATTCGCTCGGTTATCTATTTTTTGATATGGATTTTGCAGCTGCGGATTATTTAAGTGGTGTAGGACAAAAAGCGTTTATCGCAGAACTCATGCCGAGATTTCCAGTCTATGTTGATTTGCTGACCTCAGAAGCGCGTGCTGTGATTGCTGAAGTACATCCGCACACATTGCCTGCGGCGAAAGTGCTGATGTCAGAAGGGCTTAAATATCAGGGTTATGTGGATATTTTTGATGCAGGACCAACACTGGAAGCCAATACCGCTGAACTACGTGCAGTCAAAGAGAGTCGTTTGCTCAACGTTCAAATCACTGAGCAAGTTGAAACGACAGAAACTCATTTTTTGGTTGCGAATGACCAATACCAAGATTATTGCGTGTTGTTGATCAATAACAAAATCACTGAAAGTGACACTTTGTACATGACAGCAGCACAAGCACAAGCACTGAATATTGCTGAACACGATCAAGTACGCGTTTTAGCATTAGAAAAAATGGAGAAGAACTAATGTCACAAGGTGCATTATTAATTGATGGTGCTTGGATCCAAGGACAAGGAACCGCATTCAGTAAAACCAACCCTGTTAACAATCAGCAAATTTGGGCAGGTCATGAAGCCAGCCAAGCTGATGTTGAGCAGGCATGTCTTGCTGCTCGTCAGGCATTTCCTGCTTGGGCACGTATGCCGTTAGAAGATCGTATCGCAATTATTGAACGTTTTGCGAGTCTACTTGAGCAGAATAAAAATGAATTGGCTCAAGTGATTAGTCAAGAAACCAGTAAACCACTTTGGGAAACATTGACCGAAGTGCAATCGATGGTTGGCAAAGTCGCGATTTCAATTCGTGCTTATGATCAACGTACGGGTTTCAGTGAAACTAGAATGCCAGATGGTATTGCTTCACTACGTCATCGTCCACATGGTGTTTTGGCTGTATTTGGTCCATATAACTTCCCAGGTCATTTGCCAAATGGTCATATTGTTCCTGCATTGATTGCAGGCAATACCGTAGTGTTTAAACCAAGTGAACTTACCCCTTGGACTGCGGAAGAAACGGCAAAGTTATGGCAGCAAGCAGGTTTGCCGAATGGCGTATTGAATATCGTACAAGGTGGGCGTAGTACAGGTGAGGCACTTGCTGCGGCTGAACAAATTGATGGTTTGTTGTTCACAGGTAGTGCGAATACAGGTTATCACTTGCATAAGCAAATGGCAGGCGCGCCTGAAAAAATCCTTGCTTTGGAAATGGGTGGCAATAATGCCCTCATCATTGACGAAGTAACAGATATTGATGCGGTCGTGAATTTAGCTATTCAATCCGCTTTTGTTTCGGCAGGACAACGTTGTACTTGTGCACGCCGAATCATTGTCAAGCAGGGTGTAAATGGTGATGCCTTCATTCAACGTTTTGTGGAAGTCGCGAAGAATCTAGTTGTTGGTGAGTGGAATGCTGAACCACAACCATTTATGGGTGGTGTGATTTCTTCTCGTGCTGCTGAACAAATGTTAGTAGCACAAACTAAACTGATTGCTTTAGGCGCAAAACCATTATTAGAAATGACACGTCCACAAGCAGACAGTTCATTGTTGACCGCAGGTATTTTAGATTTAACACAGGTGGATGGTATTCCTGATGATGAATACTTCGGTCCATTGACGACGATTTATCGCTATAACACTTTTGATGAAGCATTAAGCATCGCCAATAACACTCGCTTTGGTTTGGCGGTTGGTTTGGTTTCACCTGATCGCGATTTATTTGATCGTGTGTTGATTGAAGCACGTGCGGGTATTGTGAATTGGAATAAACCATTGACTGGTGCTTCAAGTGCAGCACCGTTTGGTGGAGTAGGTGCTTCTGGTAATCACCGAGCGAGTGCCTTTTATGCAGCAGATTATAGTGCTTGGCCAATGGCATCATTGGAAAGTGATAACGTGACGCTTCCTGCAAAATTATCACCGGGCATTGTGCTCTAAGACGGATCGCATCGGGACACATGGAGAATAAAATGTCTGGTTATGAAATCAATTTTGATGGTTTAGTTGGTCCTACGCATCATTATGCGGGCTTATCATTTGGTAATGTGGCTTCAACTAAAAACCGTAATAATGCATCAAATCCTAAGCTTGCGGCAAAACAAGGCTTGAAGAAAATGAAAGCCCTTGCAGACTTAGGGCTTAAACAAGGCGTGTTTGCACCACAAGAGCGTCCGCATGTACCAACACTGCGTCGTTTAGGCTTTACGGGTAGTGATATTGATGTAATTGCTCAAGCTATGCGTACGGCACCTGCGTTGTTATCATCATTGAGTTCAGCTTCATCAATGTGGACCGCGAACTCGTGTACGGTATCACCATCGGCTGACAGTGCTGACGGGCGGATGCATTTTACTGCTGCAAACCTAAATAATAAGTTCCATCGATCAATTGAGCATCATACAACGACTCGTATTCTTCAAGCGATGTTCAAGAATGATGTATATTTCGCGCATCACGAAGCATTGCCAGAAGCTGCTTTATTTGGCGATGAAGGTGCAGCCAATCATAATCGTCTAGGTGGTGCTTATGATCAGGCTGGCGTGCAAGTTTTTGTTTACGGTCAACAACAACTTGGTGGTACGGTTGCACCACAAAAATTCCCTGCACGTCAAACACGTGAGGCGAGTGAAGCGATTGCGCGTTTACATCGGTTAGATGCAAAGCGTACTGTATTTATTCAGCAAAATCCTGACGTGATTGATCAAGGCGTATTTCATAATGATGTGATCGCCGTGAGTAACCAACAGGTGTTGTTCCATCACCAACATGCTTTTTTAAATCAAGCTGCAGCCTTAGATGAAATTCGTCACAAGATGGCCGAAATTGAACAAGAGTTTGTTTCGATTGAAGTGCCTGAAAGTCGAGTGAAGGTTGAAGATGCTGTTTCAACTTATTTATTCAATAGTCAAATCTTAACCCGTGCTGATGGTGGCATGAGCATTGTTGTACCAGAAGAATCTCGTCAGAACTCAGCCGTTTGGAGTTACTTAAATGACATGATTCAAATGGGAACACCAATTGACGACATTAAAGTATTTGATCTGCGTGAAAGTATGCGGAATGGCGGCGGACCTGCATGTTTAAGACTTCGTGTTGCTGTAAACGACGCTGAGCTGAATGCAGTCAATCCAAACTTGTTCATGAATGATGCTTTGTTCAAAACACTGAATCAGTGGGTGGATCAGCATTATCGTGATGAGTTAACGCAGGATGATTTGGCTGATCCAAGTTTATTGATTGAGAGCCGTACTGCGCTAGATGAACTCACTAAGATTTTAAATTTAGGCTCGGTTTATCACTTCCAAAGATAAAACAGCAAAGAACGGCTTTTAAGGATGAAAGTACATGGTTGATCTACTCGCGTTGACTTTAGCGCAACAGGAACCCGAGCAAATGCAGGGTGAAACAGTTGAGTTTACATGGCAATGGCTAGGTGAAGGGTTACTGCAATGTACACCTAAAACAGCGTATAGAAAAACCATGGTGCTTTCTGCTGGAATTCATGGTAATGAAACAGCACCGATTGAATTATTGTCTCGCATCATTAGTGACCTATTTGCTGAGCATTTAAAATTAGCGGTGCGTGTACTCTTTGTTTTAGGTAATCCTAAGGCAATTCGACAAGGTGTTCGTTATCTCGAAAATGATATGAACCGAATGTTTTGTGGTGCATATCAGCAGTTAGCACAAGATGATGAAACGCATCGAGCAGCACAATTAGAACAGTTTACTTCAGAGTTTTTTGAGCAAAGTCAGTTTGAAGCACAGCGCTATCATTATGATATGCACACTGCAATTCGTGCATCATTACTGCCTGTATTTGCATTATTTCCCTATCAAACACAGCCCTATGATGACTTCCTGATTCAAAGTTTGAATGCTGCGGATTTGGATGCTTTGGTGTATCACAATGCGGTTGGAAAAACCTTTACTCATTTTACTGCTGAACGATGTCAAGCGGCGAGTAGTACCTTGGAGTTAGGCAAAGCAAAGCCGTTTGGTCAAAATGATTTAGCTGAATTTGCGAGTACGGATCAGGTTTTACGTGCGGTACTTTCAGAGCAGGCTTTGCCATGTAGACAAAAGCCAAGTATTCGCCAATTTAAGGTGGTGGACTCCGTTCTAAGGCAGAGTGACGATTTCCAATTGCAATTAAGTGCTGATGCACCTAATTTTTCGACCTTTCAGAAAGGTGAGGTGATTGCAACTCAGCAAGCAGGCAATTATGTCGTCGATAATCAACAAGTTTGGATTTTATTTCCAAATCCAAATGTGAAGATGGGCTTGAGAGCTGGACTGGTTTTAAAGGAAATTGGGTAGCATACACTACATCGACTTTTAAAAAATGGATGTGATACGGAATAGGCGTAAATGGAGTTTGAATATGGATGTTCAGTAGAAAACAAAAGATCGGAAAAAATATCCATTGGATATTCATTTTTATGAAGTGGAAAGCAAGGACAGGTTGTCATAAAAAGATAGTTGGAGTGATCGTGTATGATTAACAATATGGAAGTGGGTAAGCCGCTAAAACGTGCCATGACGAAACGTCATTTGGTGATGATTTCATTAGGTGGTGCAATTGGAACGGGCTTATTTTTAGGCTCAGGTGATGTGATTTCACAGGCAGGTCCCATTGGTGCGATTCTCTCTTACCTGCTTGGTGGTATCATTGCCTACATGGTGATGCTGTGTTTAGGTGAGTTGGCAGTACAGATGCCAGTTTCGGGTTCATTTGGTGAATATGCCAGAACCTATATTGGACCAGGCACGGGCTATATGATCACATGGTTGTATTGGTTGACGTGGACTGCAACATTAGGTACTGAATTCACAGCTGCAGCTTTACTCATGCAGGAGTGGTTTCCTTCCATATCCATGTGGACATGGACCTTATTATTTGCAGCACTGGTCTTTACGCTGAATGTGAGTTCCACTCGGTTATTTGCTGAGTCGGAATTTTGGCTATCTTTGGTTAAAGTTCTCACCATTATCTGTTTTATTGCATTGGGCCTAGCCGCTATTTTTGGCTTGATCTCCTATCATGGTCATGAGTCAGCACCGCTGTTTAGTAAATTGACCGAGCATGGTTGGTTCCCAAATGGTATTTACCCAATTTTTGCCACAATGCTGATCGTTAATTTTGCATTCTCTGGTACAGAACTGATTGGGGTTGCCGCAGGGGAAGCTGAAGAACCTGCGAAAACGGTACCGAAAGCAATTAATGCTGCAATTTGGCGTTTATTGATTTTCTTTGTTGGTACGATTGTGGTGATTTGTGCATTACTGCCTTATGAAATGGCAGGACTCAATGCAGAAGGCGTAAGTAATAGTCCATTTGTAACGGTATTTAATTACATCGGCATTCCATATGCAGAAGATATTATTCGTTTTGTGATTATTACTGCACTTTTATCGGCTGCTAACTCAGGCTTATTTGCTGCTTCTCGAATGATGTGGTCATTGTCAGCGCAGAATCAACTTCCTAAAGTGTTTGCTAAATTGACACGTTCAGGTACGCCAATTATTGCCATTATTGTCACCATGTTTGGTGCAATTCCTGGTTTATTATCTGAACAATTTGCGCCTGAAACCATTTTTAAAAATTTACTGGGTGTTGCTGCTTTTACTATGGTCGTGGTTTGGATCTCAATTTGTGTGAGCCAATTTAACTTCCGTAGACAATGGATTAAGTCTGGTAAAACCGTAAAAGACCTTAAATTTGCTGCACCGTTGTTTCCGTTGACACCAATTTTAGGTGGGGCCTTCTGTGTCATTACTTGTATTAGTATGGTGGCAGATCCTTCAATGCAAGTTGGTTTTGTCTGCTGTGTTCTATTTATCATCGCCTGCTATGCAAGCTACTATATGTTTTATAAAAACAAAGCTTAACTGTATAAGCTAATCTTTCATAACAGACGAATCTACACTCAGAATCTTTGAGTTGAGATTCGTCTTTTTTACTTTAGAAAATGACGATTTGGCTGTTTATAAAATGTAAAGAACTTCAAATAGAGATGACAAAAAAGAGCAAGTGCCGTAGTACTTGCTCTTTTCATTTGATTTAGGATATTTGCTTATAGGTAAATATCGCTAGTCATGTTTTAGAAGAATCCAGCAGGTTTAGTTGAGTAGCTGACTAAAAGATTCTTGGTTTGTTGATAGTGATCTAACATCATTCTGTGGTTTTCACGACCAACGCCTGATTTTTTATAACCACCAAAAGCAGCATGAGCAGGATAGATGTGGTAACAGTTTGTCCAAACACGTCCTGCTTCAACTGCTCGACCAGCGCGGTATGAAGTATGTGCAGAACGAGCCCAAACGCCAGCACCTAAACCATAGATGGTGTCATTTGCGATTTTGATGGCTTCATCAAAATCTTTGAACGTTGTTACAGATAGAACTGGTCCAAAAATTTCTTCTTGGAAGATCTGCATCGCGTTGTGTCCTTTGAAGACAGTTGGTTCGATATAGAAACCTTCACCCACTTCTTGTCTAGCACCACCACCCGTAAGAAGTTCAGCACCTTCTTCTCGACCCATGTTAATACAACGTAGGATTTTTTCCTGTTGTTCTTGTGAAGCTTGTGCACCAACCATTGTTTCAGTATCAAGTGGATGTCCAACTTTGATACGTTTCACACGCTCAATGGCTTTTTCTAAGAACTTATCCGCAATACTTTCTTGAACTAATGCGCGAGAGGGACAAGTACAAATCTCGCCTTGATTGAGTGCGAACATTGCAAAGCCTTCAAGTGCTTTATCAAGAAAATCATCTTCTTGATCCATAACATCTTCAAAGAAGATATTTGGAGATTTTCCACCAAGTTCTAAAGTGACTGGAATAATATTCTCAGTTGCATATTGCATGATCAACTGTCCAACTTGGGTTGAACCTGTAAATGCAATTTTGGCAATACGAGGACTAGTGGCAAGTGGACGGCCTACTTCGACACCATAGCCATTCACAACGTTTAATACACCAGCAGGTAGAATATCTTGGATTAATTCTAAAACAAGTAGAATGCTTACAGGTGTTTGTTCTGCTGGTTTTAATACGACACAGTTACCTGCTGCTAGTGCAGGAGCAAGTTTCCATGCAGCCATGAGAATTGGGAAGTTCCATGGAATAATTTGTCCAACGACACCTAAAGGTTCGTGGAAATGGTAAGCAATTGTATCTTCATCGATTTCTGAAATGCCACCTTCCTGTGCACGGATACAACCAGCAAAATAGCGGAAGTGGTCAATTGCCAATGGAATATCGGCAGCAAGTGTTTCTCGAACAGGCTTACCATTATCCCAAGTTTCTGCAACGGCAAGATATTCTAGATTTTGTTCTAGTCTATCAGCGATTTTAAGTAAAATATTTGAACGTACTGTCGGAGAGCTTTTATTCCACTCAGCTTTGGCTTTGTGTGCTGCATCTAATGCGAGTTCGATATCTTCAGCTGACGAACGCGGTACTTTTGTAAATACTTTGCCATCGACAGGAGAGATATTATCGAAGTATTCTCCTTTAATAGGTGCTACCCATTGACCGCCAATAAAGTTCTCGTATTGAGCTTTGAATTGAACCTTTGAATCAGGTTGATTAGGATCGACATAACGCATATATATATTCCTTTGCTTATAATTGATCTGTTAAGCATCTACAGCTTTGGTATAAGGTACTTTTGTACGCTATTTGATTAGGATATAACTGGGAAGGTTGGAGAAAGGTTGGAAAACGTGGTCATTAGTAAGGGATACACAAATGTTTACAAAACGAGACCTATTACAACAACGAACATCAATTGATCAACTTAAGCGACACAATAGTTTGTCGCCGCAAAGTGCTGAAATGTTAGGACAAAGTATTGCCAGTTCTTGGCAACGCTCAGCATCTTGTGCTATTCCAAAAGAGCGCTTGGCTGCACCTTTATTGGCACAACATAACAAAGCAAAAACGACTTTAGATTTAGCATTAGAGGCTTGTTCAAATGATCTCAGTCATATTGCGGCACAATCATCTATGGTGATTGCGGTTGGCGATGTGGGGAGTACAATTATTTGGACTGCTTCCAGTACGCAGATGCAAAGCGCCGCTGAAAAGGTACATTTTATTGCAGGCGGTCAATGGGCAGAAGAAGAGGTTGGGACGAATGCCTTAGCGCTGTCTTTAAAGACTCAACAATCTAGTTGCGTGTTTTCAAATGAGCATTATATGGAATCCGTGCATGACTGGGTTTGTTATGCAGCGCCAGTGATTGATCCCTACTCCAAACAAGTGTTAGGTGTCGTGGATTTATCCACAACTTGGAAAAATCACAATACGCTCGGTGTATTGGCTGCTGAGCGTTGTGCATCTATTATTCAAACCGCTCTGATTGAACAGCAACGTCAGCGTTTATATATCCGCGCTTTTACTTCACCGCAAGTGATGTTTAATAATAAATCTTTGGTTTTAACGCCGCGTCAAATTGAAATTTTGGCAATTTTAGCGCTCTGTCCGAATGGTTTAAATTTAGAAAATTTACATCAAGCGCTTTATGGTGAGCGTAAAGTCAGTGTTGGAACGTTAAAGGCTGAGATGTCACAGTTACGTGATATTTTGGGCGGAATGCTAGGCTCAAGACCTTATCGCTTACTTGCAAATGTAGAAGCTGATTTTTTATATGTGGAACAGGCACTTGATTCGGGTTATATCGCCTCAGCATTACAATTGTATAAGGGTATCTTCTTATCAAAAACAGAAAGTCCTTTCCTATGCGCATGGCGAGATTGTCTTGAATCACGTCTCAGCGATATGATTTTTAAAACCAAAGAAATTGATGTATTACTGAAACATGTAGCTCATTTCCCTGAAGCAATTGATGCCGTTGAAAGATTAATTGAATTGTTACCTTTAGATCATCCTGCTCATCAATCGCTGAGCAAATTCAGAGATATGTCATAACTATAGCGGATCTAAAAAATAAAATTTTGTTTTATTATTCAATAACAATGGATGATATCTTTTGGGATGTCATTTAGCTGGCATTAGAAAAATTTGTCTAAAGGCATATCATCTAATCAAATTGAAAAATAAGATGATTCGCTTAATTTAGTTCATAACCTTTAAACAATATAGCAGCGTTTGACCTTATCAAAGACATGGTTAATTTAGAAAAAATGATTCACAAGTTCGCTGAAATTTGATTCGATTATGGATGTTGATAAGCTCAATGGAATAAAAAAGGGAATACCTTTTGAGGGGTATTCCCAAAATCAAGTAAGCCAACGGTCGGAGAGATTCAGCTTACTTCTCGGGAAAAGCGTGGATTACAATGCTGCTTTAAAAATCTCAACAACTTGGGCATGCGTTGCTTTGCGAGGGTTAGTCAGCATACAGGCATCTTTTTGAGCATTTTCAGCCATGATTGCAAGATCTTCAGTTTTCACACCAAGTTCAGTTAAACCAGATGGGATACCGATTGAAGATGATAATTCCCGAATGGCGTCAATGGCTGCAAAAGCCGCTTCAGTTTCTGTAAGCCCTTCAGTATTTACACCCATAAGTTCAGCAATTTTTGCATAACGGTCTTGGCAAGAAATTAGATTGAACTCACATACATGAGGGAGCAATACCGCATTACATACACCATGAGGGAGATTATAGAATCCGCCTAATTGATGAGCCATGGCATGGACATAACCTAGAGATGCATTGTTGAATGCCATACCTGCGAGGTATTGTGCATAGCTCATTGCATCACGTGCTTCAATATTTTCACCATTTGCAACCGCAGGGCGTAGCCATTGGCTAATCATGGTAATGGCTTTTTCTGCACAGGCATCGGTGATTGGGTTTGCTGCAGTCGATACATAAGCTTCAACTGCATGTGTAAGTGCATCCATTCCCGTTGCAGCGGTTAAACCTGCTGGCTTTGCAACCATGAGTTTAGGGTCATCGATTGCAATTAATGGAGTGCAGCGCCAGTCAACAATTGCCATTTTTACGTGGGTATCGGTATTGGTAATAATACAGAAACGGGTCATTTCTGATGCAGTACCCGCAGTCGTATTAATCGCAATAAGTGGGGTCATTGGTACTGTACTTTTATCAATACCTTCATAGTCACGGATATGACCACCGCCAGCCGTGACGAGTCCAATCCCTTTTGCACAATCGTGTGATGAACCACCACCTAAAGAGACAATAAAATCACAGCTATTGTCGTTATAGGCTTGTACACCATTATGTACATTGATGTCAGTTGGATTTGGTTCTGCGCCTGGAAAAATGTGGCTGTCAACGCCTGCATCTTTTAAATATTGTGCAATGGTGTCTGCAACACCAAATTTAAATAAGCCTTGATCAGTTACGATCAGTGCTTTTTTTGCACCAAGATTCTGTGCTTTCGCACCGATTTCTTTTGCACAGCCTGGTCCAAAAAGAGATACACAAGGGATGTAAAAACCGTTAGTTTGATCTGCAATATTTTTAAAAGCCATGGAGCGATTCCTTCTTCCATATTCCATTGTTTGTTATTCAGTGATCTCATCACTGTAGGCTCAGTATGCAAGGCTTAAAAATTTTTCCTACCTACCAAAAACCTACCAAGAAATGTCTCAGACTGTTTAAATGAAATAATATGAATTTTTATCTCGGCGCAATCGATGCATATTAGAAAATTAAATTTCTGTATTTTTACTGAATATTTATGTTGTTAAATAATTGTTTTTTAATGTAATAAAGAGTAAATCTCACATTTTATTCACGGTTTTATCTCTATAAATTGTTTAGTCAATTTTGATAAAATCAAGAGGATAAAATGAAAGCTAAAACTTTATTTGGCATGGCAATATTGTCTGCTGCAATGACTGCTGCTGTAATACCAATCCAAGCAAATGCTGAAAAACCCTCTGCTGTCGATAAAATTGATGTGAATCAATATGCTGGAAAATGGTACGAGATCGCTCATTTGCCAATGTATTTTCAACGACACTGTCTAAGTGATACGACTGCTGTGTATACGCTTAATCCTGATAAAACCATCGGGGTCTTAAATAGCTGTAGAACTAAAACAGGGCAAATGGATAGTTCAGAAGGTGTGGCTTATCCTGCTAATAGTCGGAATAGTAAATTGAAAGTTAGTTTCTTACCTAAAGGTTTACGTTGGCTGCCATTTACGAAAGGCGATTATTGGGTTTTACGCGTAGATCCTGAATATAAAGTTGCATTGGTAGGTGGGCCATCGACGAAATATTTATGGCTTCTTTCTAAGACACCAACAATTGATGACGCTACTTATAATTCATACCTTGAAACAGCGAAACAACAAGGTTACGACTTATCTAAGCTCATCAAAACTCCTCATCGAACACCATAAGTTCTTAAAATTTAATCAGGTATCTCAGTTTGATACCTGATTTTTACTATTAATTTTAGCTTGTGATTTGCATTTTTTAGAGCAATATTCAACTTCATTCCAACATCTTTCCCATTTTTTACGCCAAGAAAATGTGAGGTGGCAATTTAGACAAACTTTCTCGGGTAAATGTATTTTTTTATGCATTTTTAGAGTTCTTCGATTTGATTTTGAAGGTGGGAGGCACGTTTTAAAATACGATTTTGTTCAGATAATTCTAATTTATCCCATTGCTTATACATCATTGTCATCCGCGGATTTGAACTAAAAAAGACTCGATTTCGATGTAGAAAGTCCCAATATAAACTGTTGAATGGGCAACTATCATGATCAGTTTTGGTTTTTACATTGTAATGGCAGTGCTGACAGTAATTGGACATTTTATGAATGTAATTACCTGATGCTGCATAAGGTTTACTTGCAACAAGACCAGCATCTGCAAATAAAACCATTCCATGAGTATTTGGAAGTTGTACCCATTCAAATGCATCAGCATACACGCTCAAATACCATTCATTGACTTGCTTGGGTGAGATGCCATTCAGTAATGTGAAATTACCAATTACCATCAAGCGTTGAATATGGTGAGCATAAGCATTTTCCAAAGAGTTTCTTAAGCATTCATGCATACATTGCATTTTTGTTTCAGCAGTCCAAAAACAGCTGGGCAAGTCTCTTTCAGCATTTAATTTATTGAGATCACGATAATTCGGCATGCATAACCAATAAACGCCGCGAATAAATTCACGCCAACCTAGTATTTGTCGAATAAAACCCTCAGCAGCGTTCAACGGAATTTGGTTATTGTAATAAGCTGATTCAGCAGCATCACAAACTTCTTTGGGTGACAGCAATCCACAGTTTAGGTAGAGAGAAAGGAGGCTATGGAACATATAATCTTGTTGGTTCACCATAGCATCTTGATATTGACCAAAATGGACTAATTGATGTTGGATAAAATGGTCAAGGGCTTGAAGAGCCTGTTGACGTGTAGTTGCCCAGTTGAAATGATCAATTTGACCAATATGATCTTGAAACTCTGCTTTAACTAAAGCGATCACATCTAAATCAATCTGGTCATGAGTAAAATCTAAAGCAGGAGAAATAGTGGGGGTTCCATTCCACTTTTGACGATTATCACTATCAAAATTCCATTTTCCTCCAATTGGTTTATCCGCCTCCATCAAATAGCCTGTTTGCTGTCTTAACTTTCGGTAGAAAAACTCCATCCGTAGGACTTTGGCAGTTGAACTCCATTGTTTAAAAGCTTGAATCGAAGAGAAAAAACGATCGTCTATAAGGATTTGTATGGGAATGTTAAGTTCTTTTTCCCAACTATTTTCCATTTGATATTGTAAGCGGTATTCTCCACATTCGGTTATGACTAAACCTTTTGCTTCTTGTTTATCTAATTGAGACTTAAGAAATTGAAGAAAATTGTTTGTTGTTTTTGAACGGTCAAAAACTTGATAACGAACAGTCCATCCTTGTTGTTTAAGATGTTTGGCAAAATGTCGCATTGCACTAAAAATGAGTGCAATTTTCTGAGGATGGTGTTTTACATAAGTGGCTTCTTCAACCAGTTCTGCCATTAAAATCACATCTTCATGTTTATCAAGTCGTTTTAATGTGGCGATTTCTTCCGAGAGTTGATCACCTAAAATTAAACCGTAGCGCATAAGCTTTCACGCTTAAAAATTTGAATATAGTTTTTCGGTTGTAAAGTTCTTGTGAATACTGCAATTCTTTTTAATCGTATTGGATTGAGAGCTTTTAAATTAAGCAGCATGGGCACTTAAATAAACGGCTAAAACTTGAATATACATTATGAAATATTCTCAGTGAAGAAACAGGTGACATCAAATGCGCATCTAATTTTTGACCGTAACAATTACAGCTCAGCGTTGGTTGAATGACATTGCCACAGCTTTTGTGTGATCTATATTAATCATCCAATTTTTTGGCATAGCCATTGCTTTATGCTGGTTGAAAAATATCTATGCTCAGGCTCTTGAAATAGATACAAAGTATTTTTCGTTTGTTTCCTTCTTGAAACATATTTCACCATATTTTTTGTATTTTTGGAGTGAAATCTTTTGCTTATCGCTATATTTCTGAGAATATATTTTTAAGTATGAAGGATATTTTATCGTTCTGATTTCAATAAAATTAGAATCTTTAAAATGCGACCTTTGCAAAAGTGGAAAAGGTTTCATAATTTGGATTGCACTAAATTGAGCTGTTTTTAATTTTTGCACCAAACTGGGATGAACTCACATTAGGTGAAATTGAATTTCATCATGCTGTGAGATTTTATTTTGACTCATAGCATCATTAAAAATAGCAAAGCCCCAATCTCTGTTATTTTTAGCATATTTTTATCTTTCAATATGTTTTTAAAAATATATCGATTTCTGAGGGAAGAGAGGTATGTCGATCAATATGAAAGCGATCCGTGTTTTATGTACTATCTTTGGTTGTAGCGTATTTTCTAGTAGCAATGTTTTTGCGAATGAGTCTGTAACGGTCTATGCCGCAGCAAGTTTGACCAATGCGGTGAATGAATTAGATGCAATCTACGAACAAAAAAATAAAGTTGAAGTAAAGACTTCTTATGCGGGTTCTTCAACGCTAGCTAAGCAGATTGAAGCAGGTGCGCCAGCTGATGTATTTATTTCGGCCGATGTGCAATGGATGGATTATTTACAGAATAAGCAGCTTGTTTCAGCAAGTGATCGCGTGAATTTATTGGGTAATCGTTTGGTAGTGATTGCCCCCAAAGCTCGTCCAATCAAATTAAAAATAGATAACAGTTTTGATTTCACTAGGGTTGCTCAAGGTAAATGGTGTACAGGTGATACCAAGAGTGTACCTATTGGGAAATATGCAAAGCAGGCTTTGATCTCGATCGGCTGGTGGGATAAGGTTTCAACTCGCCTAGTGGAGACAGAGGATGTACGTGCTGCCTTAAACTTTGTGGCTCGTGGTGAATGTCAGTTAGGGATTGTTTACGCTACTGATGCAGCAATCAGCAAAAATGTCGTCATCATTGGAACATTTCCAGAAAATACCCATCAACCTATTATTTATCCAATAGGTTTAGTAAAGAAGAATACAGAGTCAATGAAATTCTATAAGTTTTTACAAAGCAGTCAGGCAACAAAAGTATTTAAAAAATATGGTTTTAGTGTACTTAAGTAATTAAATGATGATTCTGACTCCTGAAGAACTTGAGGTGTTGCTACTGTCATCTAAAGTGGCAGCAACATGTCTGATTGTGAGTTTAATTCCTGCTATTTTGATTGCTTGGGTTTTGGCTCGAAAAGAGTTCTGGGGAAAATCACTATTTGAAACACTGGTTTTCTTACCTTTAGTGTTACCACCGGTTGTACCTGGTTATTTGTTACTTCAAATTTTTGGCAATCGAGGTATCTTAGGGCAATACCTAGCACCCTTGGGGTTAGAGTTTGCGTTTAATTGGAAAGGGGCTGTGTTGGCTTCTGCAGTGATGGGTTTTCCGTTATTGGTACAATCAATTCGACTCGCCATTGAACTGGTCGACCAGCGCTTAGAAATGGCTGCAAAAACCTTAGGTGCATCCTCTTTCGGGGCATTTATGCAGGTGACATTACCTCTTGCCAGTAGTGGTATTTTGGTGGGGAGCATTTTATGTTTTTGTCGAAGTTTGGGTGAGTTTGGTGCAACCATTACTTTTGTTGGCAATATTGCCAGTGAAACACGGACACTGCCTTTAGCGATGTATAGTCTGATGCAGCAGCCTGATACTGAAGCCGCAGTATGGCGATTGATTATTTTGTCTTTATCTGTGGCGTTTTTTGCGTTGTGGTTTGCGCAATGGTTCAATCGTTATCAAAAAAATAAGCGTGGGCATTAGCGATGATTGATTGTCATATCCAACTCAAACAAGGGCAATTTGATCTTGATCAACGCTTTCAGTCTGATCAGTCCGTGATTGGTTTATTTGGGGCTTCTGGTTCAGGCAAAACTACGATCTTACATAGCATTGCAGGCTTAGTTACGCCGCAAGCAGGTTGGATCAAAATCAAAAATCAAACATGGTTTGATCAGGCACAGAAAATTAATCTGACTACACAACAACGTCGTATTGGTCTTGTATTTCAGGACGCACAGTTATTTCCGCATAAAAACGTCAAGCAGAATCTATTGTTTGGATTTAGGCATATTCAACCGCAGCAACGTCAGTTTGAACTGGACTATATTATTGAGTTACTCAAGTTAGAACATCTGATTGAGCGAATGCCCATCAAACTATCTGGCGGGGAAAAACAGCGTGTCGCATTGGGACGAGCATTGCTGTATTCACCACAATTGTTGTTATTAGATGAGCCACTTTCTGCATTGGATGCAGCACATAAAGCAGAGATCATTCCTTTTTTTCAAAGCGTCAAACAGGAATTAGGCATTCCAATGTTATATGTCAGCCATGATAAATCTGAGATTGAGCAGCTCACCCATGAAATCTGGTATTTATAAATAGCGCTGTAATAAAGCCAGAAATTTCTGTACTTCCTCATCATTGACATGATCAACATCTTTTAATAGTGGAAATTTATCATATTCAATAGATTGGGCTGACTAGAGTTGATTTGTGCATCAACGCTAGTGCAAATTTTTATACAAATAGGTATAGAACTAAACCAAAAAGTGCAGAAGCGAAAATCACATAAAGCACATTGATTTGGAATTTAAACAGCGCAATCATCGCAGCGATTGTGACGATTGCCGCTTCATAATTAAAAGCGTAATCGAAACCCTGTGGCCACAGCACATGATAACTAAAGAAAAGTGCAAGATTGAGAATAACCCCCACGACAGCAGCGGTAATTGCCGTAAGTGGTGCAGTAAATTTAAGTTCATTATGAGTGGATTCAATAATCGGAGCACCTGCGAGAATGAACACAAAGGAAAATAAAAAAGTAAACCATGTGACAATGACAGCGCCGAGTGTACCTGCCAAGAACAAATGATCTGCACCTAACAAGGCATGATTAAAGCCCCCTACAAATCCAACGAATGCAACCACCATAATCAGTGGGCCTGGAGTACTTTCACCCAATGCCAGTCCATCAATCATTTGGGTTGGACTGAGCCATGAATAATGATTCACCGCACCTTGATACACATAAGGTAATACGGCATAAGCTCCACCAAATGTCAGTAATGCAGCCTTGGTAAAGAACCATGCCATTTGGGTATAAGCATGTTGCCATCCTAAGCTCAGGGTTAAACTGATCATTGGGATACACCATAACAATACTGCGATAACGAGGATTTTAGTCAGTTGAGTCCAACGGAAAATAGCATGTGCAGGAGGAGGCGTATCATCGTCAATGAGGGCAGCACCATAATGTTTTTGCTTGCCTTGATGGGTGCTTTGAGTTGCAAATAAGTGTGGTTGCTTTTTACTCAGTAAATAGCCCAGTATCGCAGCACTCAATATAATCAATGGAAAGGGAATATTGAAGAAAAAGATCGCGATAAAAGCAGCAGCGGCAATCAAATATAAGAAATTGTTTTTGAGTGAGCGACTGCCAATTCGATAGGTTGCATGAAACACAATCGCCGTGACTGCAGGTTTGATGCCATAAAATAATCCAGCAATAATTGGCATATCACCAAACTGTACATAAATCCATGACAAGGCAATTAGAATAAATAAAGAAGGCAGCACAAATAGAATGCCTGCAACTAAGCCACCTGCGGTTCGATGCATCAACCAACCAATATAAATGGCGAGTTGTTGTGCTTCAGGGCCAGGTAAAAGCATGCAATAGTTAAGTGCATGTAGGAATCTTTTTTCAGAAATCCAACGTTTCTGTTCGACCAGTTCTTGGTGCATCACTGCAATTTGACCTGCTGGTCCCCCAAAACTAATGAAGCCTAATTTCAACCAAAATAAAAAGGCTTGCCAAAAAGGAATAGAGTCCAGAGCTTTTATTGGATCAGATTGCTGCATAATTATTCTCAGATAGAGCGTCTATTTTCTGAATATCGCGAGTTGTATTGCACACCATAAGAAGTTGTCGATTCTAAATGAATCCAATTCATTTCTTTATATATTTAATTGCTTTAATAATTCAAATTAATGACTTTTAATAAATTTTTCTGATTGCAGAATAATAAAAACAAAGTGTTTATATCGATAAAAAATATAAATATAGGACTTACGCATTGACGGATTCAAAAAAGTATTAAAATGCTTTATAAAGTATCTGTGATCAGACGAATTAAAAATGCTTCTACAGCAACTTGTACTCTACCCATTTATATGGGCTTTCTCATGACAGAACCGAACTCTATTAGCTGCACACAACTTGCCGAGACTTATAACATCTCGCATGATAGTGTAAATCGCTTTCTAGAGCGTGAAGACTACACACCTCACGACCTATATCAATAAGCAATTCAACATATTGATAATAATAAACTTATTGTTAGTATTGATGATACTGTTTTAGATAAACCGTATAGTCAGCATACATGCCGCCGAGCGCGGTAGTGAATATTTGCGAGAATTTAAAATTACAAGAAAAGGCATTTCCTGTTCTCTTTTATCTGCGCTTGGAAATTTCTAGACCGTTTGATTCTTAGGCATTAAGTAAAATGATCTCTTGTTTATAAACCGAAGGCGCTTGCCCTGTCCAGCGTTTAAAGGCACGTCGGAATTCACGTAATTCGCTAAAACCCAGTTGCAGGCTAATCTCACTCATGGACAGGTTTTGTCCCAGTAATTGTTTGGCTTTACGTTCCAATACATTTTGCCGAATTTGTTGAAAACTCAAGCCTTCTAATAATAATTGCCGTCTTAAATGGCGTTCGCTGATGCGTAAATGTTCCGCAGCTTGCTGCATTTCAAAACGTTCAGGTAAATGCTGTTCAATCAAGTGATCAAGTAAATGTACATAGCCGACTTGATTGAGCTGGTCGATTTCTTTTAAGGCTTGTTCACAGATTTGGATAGCAGTTGCGTAATTGGCAGGGCTGTAATTTTTTAAGCTGCGCTGCAACAGGCTAGTGCTAAAAAGCATGATATTCCTGTCACGGTTAAATTGAATTGGGCAGCCAAAGATATCATTATATTGCTGTTGATATTCGGTTGGTAAATAGCTGAGCTCAAGACTGATCACATCATCATGATCACCTAGCATTGCATTTAAACAGGTGATGATGCTGCTGAATAATTCATCATAGAAAAAGGCTTTGAGGTCTAAACATGGATGAGATTCAGTCACTTCCAATTCACAAACATCACCCTGAATTTTAAAGTCGATATTGAGTACACTGCCCGAAACACGATGGTAACGAAGCGCGATTTCTAGAGCATCTGCAACGGTTTTACAGGATTGCATGGCAAAGCCCAAAATCCCCATCGAAATCAGACCTTCGCTACTGCCAAGCTTTAAACCAAGGTCGGGCTGCTGATAGGTGGTCATGGCTTGACCAACCACATCACAGAGTTGGCTAAAACTGACCACAGCTTGGGTTTGCTGTATTTGTGCAATGTCTAAACCTGAATTCTGAAACCATGCAGCATAATCCCACTGTTGCTGCTCTGCATAATGGATCAGGCTCGCCAGAATGGTGGGTGGAATAAATTGCTGTTGATCATTTTTATCGCTGCTACGTATAGGCATAAGTCCGTTTTGCCCCCCAAAGAAAAGTCTCTTTAACCCTGTTGCGTATCGCATAATTTTGATTAACTTTCAACATGCTTTAACACAGTTAGAAAAAGAATCGAAAGGAAGTCGTGATGTATCAGGTGGGTTGGAATAAACAACAAATCAAAATTACACCGAAAGGTTATGCCATGTTTGGTTATGGACAATGGTCACATCGGGCCTATGAACAGCGCACAGCTTTATTTGCACGTAGCTTTAGTATTGTTGATCAGCAGCAGCATCGGCTCATCATTTGCTGTCTGGATTTAGGCTGTATTACCCATGCCACACGCAGTCAAACAGTTGAGCGACTCACACAAATCCTTGATTCACAATTTGATGAAAATCAATTGGTCCTCATGGCAACCCATACTCACTCAGGACCTGGCGGTTGTGGCTATGAAGCTTTATACAATATGCCAACCCCTGGTTTTGTGCCTGAACATTTAACTGCAATTGTTGAGGCGATTGTACTGAGTATTCAAAATGCGATTGCATCTGAACAAGACACCGAGATTTTTTTAGGGACGCAGCATTTTCCAGAACAGACACCTGTCGCATGGAATCGTTCAATCAAAGCCTATAATCGGAATCCAGAAGTTCAGCCACGTACCGAAGCTGAAACGCATTTAGCCTTGAACAGAGAAATGCAGTTGATCGGTTTCTATCGTGAGCAACAACTACAGTCGTTTATTTCATTATTTGGTGTCCATGCAACCTGTTTGGGAAATTCTTTAAACGCCTATGATGGCGATAATAAAGGCTATGCAGCCGTATTCTCTGAGCAGGCTTTAATTGAGCAAGGGATTCAAAATCCAGTCACGATTTTTGCTCAAGCAACTGCAGGGGACGTATCACCGCATTTTCATGGCAAAGATCAGCTGAAGATTCGCAATAAGATTAAAGGCGAGCAGGAATATCAATACGCACAACAAAATGGTCGTTATCAAAGTGAGCTGGCTTTGACGGCTTTACAGTCCAATATTCCTAAAAATTTACATAAAGTTGAAGGCAAGATCGATGCTGTTTTGTCCTATGTTGATTTGAGTAATATTGAGATTCCAGATGAGTTTGCAGCGGGGCAAAAGCATGCAAAAACCAGTCAGCCTTGTCATGGCACCGCATTTTTTGCAGGCACGCCTGTCGATGGTTTAGGTGCGCCAAAAGTTTTAATTAAAGGGATGCAGTTTTTAGCCGATCAATTTCGCAGACAGAAAACCAAGCATTCAAAAGCAGCTGATTTTGCAGACTATCAGCAGTTGTATGCCTCTCAAGGACCAAAACAGATCTTACTGGAAGCAGGTGCTAAAAAGATTTTAGGTCAGCCGATTGGTTTTCCACCGAGTATGCTTGATCCGTTGATTGCAGAAATGAACCGACAAGTGAAAGCGGGGGCGATTCAGCACAGTCCTTTAGTCCCGAGCGTTGTTCCATTACAGATTATACGATTAGGTCAATTGGCTTTGATTTGCTGTCCAGGCGAATTTACGACTATTGCAGGGCATCGTGTGGTTGATATCGTTAAACAGATACTTGCCGTACAGGCTTCGATTGAAACCGTTTGGTTGGCATCGTATTGCAATGATTATATGGGTTATGTCACGACCTATGAAGAATACCAACAACAAGCTTATGAGGGTGGGCATACCTTATTTGGTCAATGGACATTGGCAGCTTGTCAGAGCAAATTCAAAGATTTGGCAAAACAATTGTTGTTAGAAAAAAATAAACGTCATTACGATGAAATGACACGACCACAGCCGATTCCAGAAAACGAACTCTCAAAACGCAGCAATCATGGCAATTTAAAAACTGCCGTTAGCCAAGGAAAGGCAGTATGAGTGATTTAACACAAGGCATTTGGACAAACTGGTCAGGCTTTCAAAAAGCCAAGCCACAACAGATTTTAAAACCAGTCAATATTCAAGAATTACAGTCGATTGTTTATGAACAGCAAAAAATAAGAGTCGTGGGTGCAGGGCATTCCTTTACGCCGTTGGTGTGTACCGATGCGACCTTAGTATCTTTAGATCGAATTTCAGGTGTTGCATCTTTCGATGTAGAACACTGTCAGAGCAATATTTATGCGGGTACACGTTTATACGATTTAGATCAGCATTTACAGCAGCAATCCATCAATCAGGCTTTGATGAATCAGGGCGATATTGATCAGCAAAGTCTGGCGGGTGCAGTTTCTACAGGCACACATGGCACAGGTGCAGATTTACATTGTATTTCAGCCTATGTTGAAGCTTTTGAGTTATTGACGGCATCTGGTGAAATCCTAAAATGCAGTCGCACAGAGAACTCTGAAATCTTTGCCGCAGGGCGGGTTTCTTTGGGTAGCTTGGGAATCTTAACCAAGATCACTATGCAGAATCGACCTCGCTATAAGCTGAAAGAGCATATTCAACTTTGTCTAGTCGAGGACATGATGCAAAACATTCAGCAATGGAAGCATCAGCATCGACATATCGAGTGTTTTGTATTTCCCCATGAAAAGCAGTTGATGTTGAAAACTTTGGATGAAACCGATGAAGCAATTTTACCTCGGAAAGAGAATTTCCCATCGGATGATACCTTACTGACCTTATGCTCTGAGTTGACCAAAAACTTTCCATCACTAAATCCTTATTTACAGAAACTATTAGGCATCTTTGTCAAACCAACCACCTATGTCGATTGGTCGAGCAAGATATTTCCAACACCGCGTAATACCAAGTTCAATGAAATGGAGTATCAGATTCCGGTTGATCGTGGAATTGAGTGTTTGGATGAAATATTGCATGCTTTAAGAACGTATAAAGTCGCCACCTTTTTTCCACTGGAATTTCGCTTTGTGAAAGGTGATGATATTTGGCTCAGTCCTTTTTATCAGCATGATTCGATTTCGATTTCAGTGCATCAATATCATAAGCAAGATCCGAAGTTGATTTTTGATGTGGTTGAGCCGATTTTGCAGAAATATCGAGGGCGTCCGCATTGGGGTAAAATGCATCATATGACCAGCACACAGCTTCGAGCTTTATATCCAAAGTGGGATGATTTTATGGCTTTGCGTCAGCAGCTTGATCCAGAAGCTAAGTTTTTAAATCCCTATCTGGAAAAGCTGTTTTTAGGTTAGTTCTAACTTGGGTTGGACTTAAATGTTTATTTAATTTATTGAAAATAATTAACTTTACGGAGTCTTGCCGAGTTTTTATCTATTTTAGGATAAGCCACTTCGTCTTGCGCTTCACCAAAGCTTTAGTCGCTTTGGCTTGCTCAGGCTGGCCTTACTTTGGTTTCGCCCAAAGTAAGTAAAGGCATTGTCATCTACAAAACTTGTTTTCTACTTGCATCTATTTAGTTTTATCGCAGATACATTATCTTTTTTATACCATGCAGGTTGTAGATGACTTTTTCGCGTATCAAATTACATGTAAATTTTCTTTGATTGAAAAAGGTATAGCCATGTTGGATCATTATTTTAAACAACTCAATCTTGACCTAAAAAAACAGGGGATTGCGACCCCGCAACTTATTGTAGATGCGGCTGCGTTAAAACAAAATATCCAACATGTACAACTGCGTTTGTCACATGCACCACATTTAAAAGCACGCTTGGTAGTGAAATCATTAGCAAGCCTAGAATTACTTAAGTTGCTATCTGAACAACTGAATACGCAACGCTTTATGGTATTTCATCAACCGCATATTGTTTCGATCTTAGAAAATTTTGCCGAAGCCAATATTTTGTTGGGTAAACCAATGCCCGCTCAAGCAGTCCATCAATTTTTTGATCAGCATGCGGAGTGGTCAAATGCCAACATTCAGTGGCTGATTGATACCAAGCAACGATTACAACAGTATCTTGAGATTGCTCAGCTCTATGCTCTATCTTTGCATGTGAATATTGAGATTGATGTTGGTTTGCATCGTGGTGGCGTGCAATCGGCAGCACAGATGGTCGAAATATTAAAGTTGATTCAACAGTATCCGCAGTATTTAAAGCTTTCTGGTTTAATGGGCTATGATGCACATGTCACTAAAATTCCAGCCATCATTAAAAAACCTGAATTGGCTTATCAAAGCTCACAGCAGACCTATGCCGATTACCAAAAGCTAATTAAACAGCAGTTTCCATCGCTGTGGAGTGATGCGCTGTGTTTTAATGGCGGTGGTAGTCCAACCTTTAGCTTTCATACCACTGAAAGTGTCTGCAATGATTTGTCTTTTGGTTCAATGCTCTTAAAACCAAGTGATTTTGACAGTGATTTTTTAAAGGCTTTACAGCCTGCTTTATGGATTGCATCGCCAGTCTTAAAAGTTTTACCTTTTACCCAGCTGCCATCAATGTCTTTACTCGATAAATTGCCACATAAGTATAAGGCACTGTTTATTTATGGCGGCTATTGGCTGGCGAATTATGTCTATCCAAAACAAGCGCATCCACATGCATTGTATGGGCGAAGTAGTAATCAGGAGTTGGTCAATGTACCCAATGATTGTGATATTCAGGTCGATGATTTTGTGTTTTTAAGACCGACACAGAGTGAAGCGATTATTCCTCAGTTTTCTAAGTTGAAGCTTTATTGCGCACATGCTTTTGAGACATGGCAAAGCTTTCGGGAATAAAAAAGCCTTGTGCGATCACACAAGGCTTTACATTTTGTCTCAGTTTATTGTTTGACAATCAGCACAGGAATATGTGATTCCGTTAAAACAGCACGCGCTACACTACCCAGTAATAAGCGTTTTACGCCTGTACGACCATGTGAACCCATAATAATAAGGTCTGCGCCAATTTCATCAGCTATAAAAATAATGCCTTCACTCGCTGCACCATGCTGAATTTTGGTTTGAACCTCAATTCCATCGCGAATGAAAGATTGAGCAATATCTTGTAGTTGGGTTTTAGCATGCGCTTCAGCCTGCATAAAATGATCGGTAATGGCTGGTGCAACTTGATAAAAATCAACACCAACATATGGATCAACAGCCACCACGCTGAGTACAGTCACTTTTGCCCCTGATAATTTTGCTAAAGACAGTGTATGTTCAACTGCTGCATAAGAAATTGGAGAATCATCAACAGCGACTAAAATATTTTGATAAGACATATTTACTCCTTATAGTTTATGGTTGTAAAAGATAAAAGTATAAGCAGTTGATAACACATTGAACCCACTCTAGCAAATGGGACGATCATCTAAAACTTATGACAACGCTGAAAATAATCTAGAAATATAGGAAATTCCTCAGCAAACTATGGGTCTAAGAGAATCTCTGTATTTTTGTAATTTTTCTTCATATTTATCGGCATAGGAACATCCGTGTTAGTCAGTTTAGAAGCATTCAAACAACAAAAATTTGATCAAGTCGCAGCAAAAATTATGGCTGATCCAGAGAGTTATCTCGCATTTGACTCAGTTTCAGATTTTTATAAAGCTGAATGGCTAGATGAGTTTCCACAAGGGGCGACATGGTCTGCTACAGGATTAGATGACGGCGCTGAGCAGTTTTATGCAGTCATCGAATATGGCAATCACTATCTCTATATCAGCCGAACGGAGCGAATAACGGTAAAATTAGGTATAAGACATCATTACAATAAAAATTATTAATCTGGGCAGTCATTAATTTTTACATGTTCAGATTTTGTGATTGAAATGAGAATGATATAATTTGCTGCGATGATAAAACCTTAATTAGAACTAAACGGAAATTTAAAAAATGGCACATCAATTTACGGTAAATGAAACAATTCATGGCGTTTCAATTGAAGATTTTTCAAGATTAGTTGCTATGACTTCATTGCATGAAGCAGTATGTAAGCGTATTCCAGGTGAGAACTTAGAAATTATTGAATCTGCTGTAAAAGGTGATATTTATACCTTACGTCGTGAATATAATCTTGATGTGAATATCCCAGATGTGGCTAAAAAATTATTAAAAAATGCATTCCGTTTAAAACGTTCTGATATTACTGATTTAAAAAATCTAACCTCAACTGTAGAGCTAGGCGCAAACTTACCTTTAGAAGCAAAAGCTGAACGTAAGGTAACAGGTAACGGTAACCAAGTAGACATTACTCTGACCTGGACGGTAAAGGTGAAAGTACCTTTGATCGGTGGAATGCTTGAAAAGCATGCAGAGGGCGAGATTCGCAAGTTTAGCCAGCTTGAGATTGAAATTGTTGAGGATGAATTAAAGAAAAACCTTTAATTTAGATGCGATAAAAGAACTCTCCGTAAGGGGAGTTTTTTTATTTTAGAAGCGTAGAAAATAGGGCAATATTGAGATAACCACACCGATGACACTTAATAAAGTCGTACTTTCGATAAAATAAGGATAAATCATCAGAACTAAACCGCAAACTAAAGGCACAGTCATTTTTTGCTTTTTGCCATACATAAAATAGCCTAAGCCAATCGAGCCAAAGATGACACCTAGAAAAAGTTGAGTTGCATTCATTGTTTTATGCCGTGAATTGAATTTTTATTATGTAAATAATATGACAAGATTCTTAAATGAAAATTATAGAAGCGTGAATAAATATCGAATACGATGTGTGTGAGTATTGATCAAAAATAATTAGGTCGTGGGATGAGTGTAATTTTACCTGTAGCGCAACGCGGTGAAGAGATTTTAAAAATTAAAGCGACTGCGGTTGCTCAGGGGGAGTTTAATAGCGAGTGGCTATTGCAACTGGCTTCTGCGATGCATGCCACTATGCTTGAACGTAATGGTGTAGGGATAGCAGCGCCACAAGTGTATATCTCTAAGCGAGTGATCATCGTTGCTTCGCGATCAAATCCACGTTATCCCGACGCACCTGAAATGGATGCCGTAGTAATGGTCAATCCTGAGATTTTGGAGTTTTCTCAAGCGACTTGTTTGGCGGAAGAGGGATGTTTAAGTGTTCCTGATGAGCGTGGGCAAGTGCAACGAGCACAGAGTATCAAAGTGCGTTATCACACTTTACAAGGTGAGGTGATTGAAACAACATTTGATGGTTTTCCTGCACGAATTGTTCAACATGAAGTTGATCATTTAGATGGTGTGTTGTTTGTGGAGCGGCTCAGTGCTTAGAAATTAATTTAATAATGAAGCCTTATAATAAAAACTTAAAACTTCCATCACGGGATTTACGAAGTAACATGACTGATGTAGAACAATTGCTATGGTCAAGATTGAGCCGTAAACAGATTTTAGGGTTACAGTTCTATCGACAGAAACCTTTATTAAATTATATTGTGGATTTTTATTGTCCAGCAGTGAATTTAGTTATTGAATGTGATGGTGGACAACACTATACCCAAGATGGGTTGGAAGCAGACAGAAGTCGAGACCGTGCTTTAAACGAGCTTGAACTTGTGACATTAAGGTTTAGTAATCATCTGATTTTGACCGAAATAGATGCAGTAGTAGAGCAGGTTTATTGTATTGCTGAGCAAAGATTAGAATCTCCCTTTGATAAAAGGGGACTTTAGTGTGAATTGGATGAATACCGCGGATTCGTGCTACTCCCTCCTTTTTAAAGGAGGGTTGGGGAGGATTAAAAACTTCCTTCGTATATTTTTTTAGCTTCTACTGCTTTATCTAGTTTTCGATGAATAAGAGAAATCATTGATAAAATATCAAGAGCATCTTGTTCATTGATTTCCCATGCTATTTTTGGAGCATGCGCTGTAGTGTTTCTAAAAGTTCCAAAAACTCCTTTTAATAAATTGATGAATCCTTTCTGCTCACTTTCATGACTTTCACTTGTTAGATTATTTAGTGCTAAATAAGGAATCTTACCTCTATATGAAAAAGCTTGATCTACTAATTCTGAACCGTCTGTAGTTAAGTCTGTTTTTATTCTAATTTTTTCTGCAATACTTTTAGTTGCTTCAAATACAGCATGAAAATAATTATCGACAAGTAATTCAGCTTTACAAAAAGTAAGGACGTCAGAATGAATTTTTCGGTCTAATAATGTTTTTCTTAAATTTTGAGCTCGCTCCTCAGCCTCAGAAAAAGTGTTTACTTTAGCTGTTGTTCTAATATCACCACTTTCAGTTAGTTCTAAGCCTTCAAATGACAATACATAATTTAGTTCGGTTCTTATATTTTTAAACCATTCTTTTCTATGGATGTTGCGGGATGGACGTAGTACATATTTGATAAAAGCTAGAACATTGTTAGAACAGCGATCTTCACTTTGCTTGATACTAAGAGCATCATACAAACGCTTCCATTTTGTAGAGTTTAATTGTGGGTCTTTGATATTTGTTTCAGCAAGATATTTGGAAATTTCAGTTCCTGAAATCCCGTGATATGTATCACCTAAAATTTTACAAATACTTTCTAGACTACCAAGATCAATATTTTTAATTATTGCCATCATTTACTTTAATTTTCAAGGATGTGTATATTCTAAGTATATGTTTTTGTAATATCAATTCAATCCCTCCCAACCTCCCTTTGAAAAGGGAGGAGCAGTCACCTAATTCGATTAATCATATGATATCTCTCTCTTTTTAAATAAGGTAAACGAGATTAAATTCAAAAAAACCCCCCTCAACTGAGGGGATTCTTTTTATAGCCTTAACCAATCGAATCATCCAAATTCGGCGCTAACCAACGTTTCGCTTCATCCAGTGTCCAACCTTTACGCTTCGCATAATCCTCAAGTTGATCTTGAGAGATTTTGCCCACATTAAAGTATTCACTTTGAGGATGCGAATAATAGAAACCACTGACAGAAGAAGGCGGCATCATGGCAAAGTGTTCAGTCAGTTTTGTACCAATCTTTTCTTCTGAGCCTAACCAATCAAATAATACTGCTTTTTCAGAATGTTCTGGGCAAGCAGGATAACCTGGCGCAGGACGAATACCGACATACTTCTCTTTGATCAGTTCCTCATTGCTCAACGTTTCATCTGCTTTATAGCCCCAGAACTCTTTACGGATACGTTCATGTAAATGCTCAGCAAATGCTTCTGCAAAACGATCCGCTAAAGACTGAACCAAAATTGCTGAATAGTCATCACCTTTGGCTTTATATTCATTGGCCAATTCTTCAGCACCAAAGATCGACACCGTGAAACCACCGAGATAATCTTCAGGTTGTTCAGATGGCTTAATATAATCCGCCAAAGACAAGTTTGGTTTACCTGTCACTTTGTCTGATTGCTGACGTACGTGCTCAAACGTATGAGTGCGATTTTGACCTGATTCATCAAATACGCTGACAGTATCTGCACCAGTACGCTGAGCAGGGTATAAGCCAAACACAGCACGGGCATCGAAACGTTTATTTTCAATGATGTCTTTCAGCATCGCTTGCGCTTGATTATAAAGATCAGTTGCTGCTTCACCGACCACTTCATCTTCTAAAATTTTCGGGAATTTACCCGCCAAACTCCAAGAGATAAAGAATGGTGTCCAGTCAAAATATTTAACTAAGGTTTCAAGTGGATAATTCTTAATAACTTGTGTACCCAAAGCATTTGGTTTTGGTGGTACATAATTATTATCAATTTTAAAACCGTTTTCGACTGATTCTGCATAACTCAATTTTGCAGCTTTCGGTTGCTTATTCGCTAAGCGTTCACGAATCTTGGCATATTCAGCACGATGCTCTGCAATAAAGTTACCGCGCATTTCAGGAGAAAGTAGGGTGGTTGCGACACCCACTGCACGTGAAGCATCCGCGACGTAAATTACAGCATCATTTGAATATTGAGGATCAATTTTAACTGCGGTATGTGCTTTTGATGTGGTTGCACCCCCGATCAATAAAGGAATATTAAAACCTTTACGTTGCATTTCTTTGGCAACAAAGACCATTTCATCCAAAGAAGGGGTGATCAAACCTGACAAACCAATGATGTCACATTTCTCATCTATTGCTGTTTGCAGAATTTTTTCTGCAGGTACCATCACGCCGAGGTCAACGATGTCATAACCATTACAACCCAAGACAACACCCACAATATTTTTACCAATATCGTGTACGTCACCTTTTACCGTTGCCATCAGGACTTTACCTTTAGATTGTCCTTCTGACTTCTCAGCTTCAATGTATGGGTTGAGCCATGCTACAGCTTGTTTCATGACGCGTGCAGATTTAACAACTTGAGGAAGGAACATTTTTCCTGAACCAAACAAGTCACCCACAACGTTCATGCCGTCCATTAATGGGCCTTCGATCACATCAAGCGGACGTTTTGATTTTAAACGTGCTTCTTCAGTATCTTGATCGATATACGTGGTAATACCTTTAACTAAAGCGTATTCAAGACGTTTTTCGACAGACTCATTACGCCATTCAAGATTTTCAGCTTCTTTGGTAGCACCCGCTTGACCACGATATTTTTCAGCAACTTCTAGAAGTTTTTCAGTTGCAGCTTGACCTGTCTCACCTTGATTTTGGTTAAGTACAACATCCTCAACAGCATCTTTCAGCTCTTTATTGATATCGTCATAAATCGCCATCTGACCAGCGTTTACGATACCCATAGTCATGCCTTGTTTGATGGCATGATAGAGGAATACTGAGTGAATCGCTTCGCGTACAGGTTCATTACCACGGAATGAGAACGAAACGTTAGAAACACCACCTGAAATCATGGCATGTGGTAAGTTTTGTTTGATCCAACCAGTCGCTTCAATAAAGTCTACGGCATAGTTATTGTGTTCTTCGATACCTGTTGCCACTGCAAACACGTTTGGATCGAAAATAATATCTTCAGCTGGATAGCCAACTTCATTGACTAAAATGTCATAAGAGCGTTTACAAATTTCACGCTTACGTTCAGCGGTATCTGCCTGACCAACTTCGTCAAAAGCCATGACAATAACTGCTGCACCGTACTGACGGCAAAGGCGAGCTTTTTCGACAAACTCTTCATAACCTTCTTTTAAGGAAATCGAGTTTACAACAGGTTTACCTTGAACACATTTTAGACCTGCTTCAATGATTTCCCATTTCGATGAGTCAATCATGATCGGCACACGTGAAATATCAGGTTCTGAAGCGACGAGGTTTAGGAAATGCACCATCGCACCTTGCGAATCGAGCATCCCTTCATCCATGTTGATATCAATGATCTGCGCACCAGCTTCAACTTGTTGCTGAGCGACTTCTAAAGCTTCTGCAAAATTTTCTTCACGGATGAGACGAAGGAACTTTTTTGATCCTGTAACGTTAGTACGTTCACCAACGTTTACGAATAAAGAATCATCATAAATATTAAATGGTTCTAAACCACTCAAACGGCAAGCATGAACAGTCTCAGGAATTTTACGTGGTGGAATATCTTTAACAGCTTGGTAGATCGCACGGATATGATCTGGTGTGGTACCACAGCAACCACCAGTAATATTGATCAAACCACTCTCAGCAAATTCTTTAATAAAGGCTGCGGTTTGTTCTGGGGTTTCATCATACTCACCAAATGCATTCGGTAAACCAGCATTAGGATGGGCTGAAACAAAGGTATCTGCAACGTCAGAAATCGTTTTAACGTGAGGGCGCATTGCATCTGCACCCAATGCACAGTTAAAACCAATTGATAGCAGATCACCATGACGCACTGAGTTCCAGAATGCTTCAGCAGTTTGACCTGTCAATGTACGACCTGAGGCATCTGTGATCGTACCTGAAATCATCAATGGAAGTTCATAACCGATTTGCTTAAAGACTTCTTTGACCGCAAAGATTGCCGCTTTACAGTTCAATGTATCGAAAACTGTTTCGATCAAGATGATGTCTGCACCACCTTCGATGAGGGCATGTGTCGCCTCAATATAGTTTTCTTTGAGCTCATCAAAGGTGATGTTACGGAAAGCAGGGTCATTTACATTTGGTGAGATTGAACAGGTGCGAGAAGTTGGACCAAGGACACCTGCAACAAAACGCGGTTTATCTGGGGTTGAATATTTGTCACAGGCCGCACGCGCTAAACGTGCTGCTTCACGGTTGATCTCTGGTACGAGGTCTTCCATGTGATAGTCCGACATTGAAACACGTGTGCCGTTAAAGCTGTTGGTTTCAATAATATCTGCACCTGCATCCAAATAAGCTTCATGGATACCTTGAATAATGTGTGGTTGTGTGAGTACCAATAAATCATTGTTGCCTTTTAGGTCTGAGGCCCAATCTGCAAAACGTTCACCACGATAATCTTGTTCTTCTAATTTATGGCGTTGAATCATCGTCCCCATCGCACCATCAATAATTAGGATACGTTGGGCAAGAAGTGATTGTAGGGTGGTAAGCGTGGACATTCAGAAACCCCAGTCGATGATGAAGATAAAAAGCAGGGGCATTGTAACAGAAGCGAACAAAAAGCGCGTATTTTCAGCATCAGGATGATGTAATTCATCCAGTCAGGTTGAAAATGTCATAAAAGCTTCATGAAATTGCAATAATTTCGGTGAATAATGCCTAAAAACACAACGTATATTTCGGAATATGACAAATAAGTTTCACATTTTGTTGTGTTTGTTGCAAAATCAGACAAACAGGTTTTATTGAACTTATTTTTAATTAAGATATTGTTTTTGTTATATAAAAATAAAAATAATCTTGGTTTGAATCAAAAAAAACATAAAAAAATATAAGAAAAATATGAAAATTTGGCTTCATATGACAGTCCTTTGTCATATAATTGTCATAATTTAATTAAACAATACAGAGGATTTTATTATCCTCTTGCCGTCTACATGAATTCTAATCTTCCTCCTGTTTCGGATTCACCGCTTGCCAGTTCTACGGCAAAATCGACGAATGTACATGTTCCTACACCGAAATTTTTTATGCCGGTGTTTTTAACAATTATTATTGCAACACTTATTTATATTGGTTTTCAGGTGAGTGCTGACTTAGCGCATGTACCACCTTTGAGTTTATATTCAGTTATTCTTCTATCTACGGCACTTTTCATTGCTTTAGGCTTTGAGTTTGTCAATGGTTTCCACGATACAGCCAATGCGGTTGCCACCGTGATTTATACCAATGCATTACCTGCACCTGTTGCAGTGATGTGGGCTGGTTTCTGTAACTTCCTTGGGGTTATGGTTGCGAGTGGTGCTGTTGCGTACGGTATTATTGCTTTACTTCCTGTTGAACTGATTATGAATGTCGGTAGTGGGGCTGGTTTTGCAATGGTATTTGCTTTGTTAATTGCAGCCATTCTTTGGAACTTAGGGACTTGGTTCCTTGGTATCCCAGCATCAAGCTCTCATACCTTAATCGGCTCGATTTTAGGTGTGGGGATCATGAACCATTTCTTAAATGCTTCAACTGGTGCAACCAGTGGCATTGATATGGATCAAGTCATTAAAGTGGGTAAGGCATTATTATTCTCACCTTTAATCGGTTTTGCTTTCGCAGCAATTGTATTCTTGTTGGTTAAAAAAATTTTTAAACGCCAATTAGAACTTTTTCAACCACCAGAAGGTAATAAGCCACCACCACCTCTCATCCGTGCAATTTTGATTTTTACATGTACGGGCGTGAGCTTTGCACATGGTTCTAATGATGGTCAAAAGGGCATGGGTTTAATCATGTTGATCTTGATCGGTTTAGTGCCATTAGCATATTCACTAAACAAAAGCTTAGATGCAAATCATCTTCAATCATTTGAAAAGCTTTCAAGTCAAACAGCTGCTGTGTTGAATGTAAATCAAAATGAATTATCTGATGAGAAAGCGCGTGCTGTACTCACTAAATATATTCAAACCAAAGAGCAAACACCTGAAGTTGTTCCAGCACTTGCAAGTATGACGGAACATTTAGGAACACGCGTTGCAAATTATGGTGATCTTAAAACTATTCCTGAGACCGCTGTAAGCGAAATCCGTAATGATATGTATTTAAGTACCACAACTTTCAAGCGATTAGATAAAGCGAAAGCTTTGCCAGAAATGGATAAAGACCAAGCCAAAGTGGTAAAAGAATACCGTAGTAATCTTGATTCATTCCTGCAATATATTCCAAATTGGGTTAAAGTTGCGGTGGCACTTGCGCTTGGCTTAGGTACGATGGTGGGGTGGAAGCGTATTGTTGTGACTGTCGGCGAGCGTATTGGTAAGAACCATATGACTTATGGTCAAGGGATGTCTGCTGAACTTGTTGCAATGACAACGATTGCTGCTGCTGATGGTTTAGGTATGCCAGTTTCAACAACTCACGTTCTAAACAGTGCTGTTGCAGGGACGATGGTTGCCAACAAGTCTGGGCTGAACTTCGCGACAGTGAAAACAATCCTTTCTGCATGGATATTTACCTTACCAGCGACGATTTGTTTATCTGGTGGTTTATACTGGTTATTCTTACAGTTTGTATCATGATTTGATTTACTTTAAAGCCAAATCATGTAAAAGCTTTGCCTCGGCAAAGCTTTTTTTATGGGTCATAAAATAGCGATAGATATGGACACAAACCAAGAATATTAGGCTCTAACTCAAGTCAATCTGTTCTAATTTGAATGCCTGAATGCCTGAATGCCTGAATGCCTGAATGCCTGAATGCCTGAATGCCTGAATGCCTGAATGCCTGAATGCCTGAAGTAATGATTGTTCCTAAATAAGCGAAGAAGATCTACGTGAACCTATTACAAAAAGTTTTATTCCCCAAACGAGGAATATTTTTATTCTTGATTATCCGCTAAGATAACTGAGATATACAGTTTACTTAACTGCCTGTTTAGATATATTTAAAAATATAGGCAATCGAAATTAGGGTTTACACTCCGCCATTCTCCAAAATAGAGAGTGGCTTTTTTTATTTCTATCTCTAAATATCGAAAAAAAAGAGCTGTCGAAACAGCTCTTTACATGTATTACGTGAGTTCAATTCAATTAAGCTTGTTGAATTCCAGCAACAACCCAATCTTGTTGCGAGCCAGTAGGCTTAACAAAATGCCAAATTTCGGTGAAAGGTTGCGGCAGGCTGTTTAAATCTTCACTTACAGTTCCTGTAAAACGCACGCTGACAACATATTGACCATTTTCAGTTGCAGTGTCTGCCACCATTGCATTCAGGTTACTAAATTCAGCAACATCCTGATCCTGATTTGCCATGATGTCCTGATACATTGAATTAAAAAGCTCAGGTGTTAAATAACGGCGAATTTCTTCAACATTACTTGCACTATTCACCGATTGAATATGATTAAAACGCTGACGAGCTACACGTAAGAACGCAGCGGGTTCAGTACCATCAGGGAGTTGATTGCCACTACTCATTGATGCTCCGCCAAATGCTGCTTGAGGAGCAGCCGTACCGCCACCGACAGATTGACCAAAGATATTGGTGTTGTCACCAGCCGTTTGACGCATAGTTGGTTGTGGGCTTACAGGACGGCCAAAGTTGTTTTGACCGTTATTATTTGGAGCATATGGATTAGCTGCGGCTAATTTTTTTTTTGCGCCTAATTTGCGGAATACAAAGAAGGCGATAGCAGCTGCAAGAAGAACCCAAAGCCAGCTAGGAATGCCGCCTTTTTCTTCTTGTTGAGCTTGTTCAGCAGCTTGTTGTTCTGTTGCAGTTGGATTCTTATCATCAGCAAGCGCATTTGCAGCAACTGCACCTACAGCAGCACCTGCTACACCAGCAGCAACCATAGAACCTACGCCTGGACCTGATTTTTGAGTCGTCGTAGTTTTAGTTGTAGGTTGTTGGTACGATTGAGTTGTAGTTGGCTGAGATTGAGTCGTCGTTGTTGAACGAGTCATACCATGACTTTTGCCACCGCCCGCACGTTTAGCTTCTGCAACTGGTGCTGCGACCAAAGTTGCCATCAATAAAGCTGCCATCAAGCCACGCTGGTGTACTTGCATCGAAAATTCCTATTTAATTCCAAGATGTAAGTGTATTTATGAAGGTATTCGTTGATAATTTCAACTAAAAAAGTATGTTTTTTTATGTCAACTCGTCACTCAATTGCATTGCTTCAGTGAGAGCTTCATGTAAGCGTGCAACGGCAATGATTTGAACGCCATCAATAGTTTTTTGCGGTGCATTAGCTCTTGGTAAAATGATATATTTAAAGCCATGCTTGGTCGCTTCTTTTAATCTTTCTTGACCATTCGGTACAGGACGAATCTCACCAGATAGTCCAACCTCACCAAAAACTGCCAATTGTTGTGGCAGGGCTTTACCTCTTAAACTTGATGCACAAGCCAATAAAACCGCAAGATCAGAGCCAGTCTCGGTAATCTTTAAACCACCCACTACATTGACATAAACATCTTGTCCTGAGGTTTGTACACCACCATGACGATGCATCACTGCAAGTAACATATTCAAACGGTTTTGCTCTAAGCCAAGTGCCACTCGACGTGGCTGCCCGTGTGCATCATCAACTAAGGCTTGAACTTCGACCAGGAGAGGGCGCGTTCCTTCACGGCTGATCATGACAATTGAACCCGGAATCGCTTCATCATAACGACTGAGAAAAATTGCAGATGGATTGGCAACTTCCCGAAGTCCTTTGTCGGTCATGGCAAAGACACCAAGTTCATTCACTGCTCCGAAACGGTTTTTCACGGCACGAATCATACGATATCGAGAATCCGACTGACCTTCGAAATACAGTACGCAATCCACCATATGTTCAAGCACACGTGGTCCAGCTAAAGCACCTTCTTTAGTTACATGCCCCACGATAAATAACGCTGTTCCGCTATTTTTAGCAAAACGAGTAAGTAAGGCAGCAGACTCACGGATTTGTGAAACTCCACCTGGAGCAGATTGCAGAGTTTCTGTATATAGGGTTTGAATTGAGTCAAGAATGGCCACAGCAGGACGCTCTTGCGCGAGAACTTCACAAATACGTTCCACGCAAGTTTCAGCCATAACTCTGAGTTGGTCTGTAGGCAGATCTAAACGTTGAGCACGTAAGGCAACTTGTGAAAGTGATTCTTCACCTGTGACATAAAGAGCTGAACTTTTCTTACTAGCCATGTGAGTTGCGGTTTGCAATAAAATTGTTGATTTACCAATACCAGGATCACCACCAATCAGTACAACAGAGCCTGTAACCAAACCGCCACCGAGTACACGATCGAATTCACTGATCCCTGTTTGCAGACGAGTTTCATGTGAAATTGAGATTTGATTAAGGGTTGTGATATTAGCACTTTGACCAGCATAACCACCGCCCATTTTAGGCTGAGCTCTATGACTAACTGTTGGTTCCAGTCGAACTTCTACTAGGCTATTCCATTCGCCACACTCAGAACATTGACCAGCCCATTTAGAATGATCTGCACCACATTGTTCACATCGATAAACAGTTTTAATTTTTGCCATATATAAAATTGAAAATTTGCGATAAATTAGTTAAAAAGTAGAGTAATTACGGAAAAGATCAATATCGTTCATTTTCTTGATAAGGAATTAAGATTAAACGGTGTTTTCGTAATTGACTGGTTAAAGGGAAGTGCTCAGAAAAATAACACGATATAAGACTTTTACAAGTAAGATATAGTAGGTTTTTGAGTCGAAAATTCTTTAAATTCACTTTTTTCCACGGAAGGTCTTTGAGCATTTGCTCATTTGTTGTCATAAGAATTATATTGAATGGCATAAATATTGCTGGTGCTCAGACAAATGAAAATGTATCAATTGATATATTTTTAAATTATACAAAAGGTTGATGTTTATGAGTGCAGCAGAAATTGTTGATTGGATAAATGGTATTATTTGGAGCAAAGCTCTGATCTATTTATGTTTAGGTGCAGGTTTATTTTTCTCCGTCCTAACAAGGTTTGTTCAAGTTCGTCAGATCAAAGATATGATAAGCCTCCTCATTAAAGGAGGCTCATCGGCACAAGGTATTTCTTCTTTTCAAGCACTCGCTGTTTCACTCTCAGGTCGTGTTGGTGTAGGTAATATTGCAGGTGTAGCAGCAGCAATTGGTTTTGGTGGGCCAGGTGCGGTCTTCTGGATGTGGCTTGTTGCATTTTTAGGAGCGAGTACTGCTTATGTTGAATCAACCTTAGGTCAAATTTATAAAGTTGAATATCAAGGACAATATCGTGGTGGACCCGCTTTTTATTTTGATAAAGGACTAGGTCAGCGTTGGTTGGGTATTTTATTTGCGATTGCCGCGATCATTTCATGTGGTTTGTTTTTACCCGGTATTCAAGCAAATGCAGTAGGTAATGCTTTCACACAAATCACAGGTGAAGGTGCAATTGTTTTTGGAAATGTCGGCACTTATAAACTACTCGCTTTAGTTGTGATTGTAACACTACTTGCAGTCATCATTTTTGGTGGTATCAAACGTATTGCAAAATTCGCTGAATTTGTAGTGCCGTTTATGGCGGCTGGCTATATTGTAATGGCATTAATTATTGTCTTTATCAATATCGATAAGTTACCTGGTGTGATTTCCTTAATTTTCGCTGATGCCTTTTCTCCTATGGCAGGTCTTGGTGCTGCAATTGGTTGGGGAGTAAAACGTGGCGTGTATTCTAACGAAGCAGGTCAGGGTACAGGACCACATGCCGCTGCCGCAGCTGAGGTAGAGCATCCTGCTCAACAAGGTTTAGTACAAGCATTCTCAATTTATATCGATACTTTATTTGTTTGCTCTGCTACTGCATTTATGATTCTTATTACTGGAATGTACAATGTTCAAGGTACTCTAGAAGCAGGTCAATTTATTGTACAAAATGTTGCCGCCACGGCTGAAATTGGCTCTCCTGCGTTTACTCAAATGGCAGTAAGTACAGTATTTGGTGGTTTTGGACAAATCTTTGTTGCATTAGCTGTATTCTTCTTCGCATTTACAACGATTGTTGCGTATTACTATATCGCTGAAACCAATATTACTTATTTAAGTTATATTACTAAAACTCCATCTTTATTATTTATCACCAAATGCTTCATCATTCTTTCTGTTTCATATGGTGTAATCAGTGCAACAGGTTATATTTGGGGAATTGGAGATATCGGTGTAGGTTTAATGGCTTGGATTAATATCATTGGTATTATTGTGACTTACTTCATTTGGAAACCAACGATTAAAGCGTTGAGAGATTATGAACAGCAGCAAAAAGCGGGTGTTAAAGAGTTTACTTTTGATCCAGTAAAACTTGGTATTCGTAATGCTACGTTCTGGGAAGATCGTATTAAGAATAAACAAAACTAATATCATAATAAATTAAAGTAAATATCTAGATATAAAGGCAGCCTTCAGAGGCTGCTTTTTTATTGCCTAATTTTTAAGCTATTGAAAAATATAGAGTCAAAAAAGTGCATTGAGTTGGTACATCCTTGTGCGTATGATCAGATCCATTTGTATTTAACTTGAAATGTTGAGTTGTACAGACAGAAAATTGGCTAGCTAAAACATCATCAAAGCAATTTACAATGCAAGAAGATGCCATTAAATGGTGCGAATTGTCATTTTGATTTGAGCATTAGCTAACGAACGAAAAATACTTGAGAGTTTTTGTAAAAATGTCGAATCAAAATTTAGGTGAGGCCAACGAGCAAAGTGAGCTTCACCGTAGTCTATCTAATCGACATCTTCAACTGATTGCAATTGGTGGAGCAATCGGAACGGGATTGTTTATGGGGTCAGGCAAAACCATTAGTTTAGCTGGACCATCTATTTTATTCATTTATGGCTTGATCGGTATCATGGTGTTTTTCGTCATGCGTGCTTTAGGTGAATTACTCTTATCGAATTTAAAGTATAAATCTTTTATTGATTTATCCACTGATTTAATCGGTCCTTGGGCGGGTTATTTTGTTGGATGGACGTATTGGCTATGTTGGGTCACGATTGGTATTGCCGACCTATCAGCCATTATTTACTATCTTGAATTTTTCAATGGGGGTGAGTCATTTACTCCATTGGGCGGATTGTTGATTAGTAGTGTTGCGATTCTATTTGTACTTGGGTTGAACCTTGTCACCGTAAAATTATTCGGTGAAATGGAATTCTGGTTTGCAATGGTTAAAATCACAGCAATTATTGTCTTGATCGCCGTTGGTTTATGGATGATCTTTACGGGGTTCACTAATGCTGCGGGTACAACGGCGAGTATTAGCAACTTGTGGACACATGGTGGTATGTTCCCTAAAGGGTTAGATGGCTTCCTCGCAGGCTTCCAAATTGCAATTTTCGCCTTTGTCGGTGTAGAGTTGGTCGGTACAACCGCTGCTGAAACACAAGATCCACAACGTAACTTACCGAAAGCGATTAACTCAATTCCAATTCGTATCATTATTTTCTACGTATTGGCATTGTTCGTGGTGATGTGTGTAACACCTTGGGATCAAATTAACCCTAAAGTCAGCCCATTCGTAAACATCTTCTCACAAGCAGGTATTGCTTCTGCGGCGATTATTATGAATTTGGTGGTGTTATCTTCAGTGATGTCATCAATGAATAGTGGTGTATTTTCGACCAGTCGTATGCTATTTGGTTTATCAACGGATAAGCAAGCACCAAAATTATTTGGTAAATTGTCTAAATCTGCCGTTCCTTCAAAAGCATTGGTTTTCTCATCAATCTGTATCTTTATTGGTGCATTTGTACAGTTCATTTATAAAGTACAGACGGGAACCAATGATGAAGTGACAGCGTTTACTCTAGCAACCACTTTATCAACCATCCTGTTTATCTGTGTGTGGATTGTGATTATGTGGAGTTACATTAACTACCGCAAAAATAGACCTGAACTGCATGCACAATCAACATTTAAACTGCCAGGTGGTGTGTTTACTTGTTGGGTGGTTATTTTATTCTTCCTTGCAACGATTTATTTCCTTGCTTTGGACGAAACCACTTTAGAGTCACTTAAAGTCAGCCCAATCTGGTTTGTTATTTTGGCAATCGGTTATTTCTTAAATAAAAAGAAGTAAGCAGTTAAAGAAGTAATTGACATGAACGTCGACATCTAAGTCGGCGTTTTTTTATGGATATTGTTTTATTCCTTCAAGTTTAGACTTTAGCCAATCTGATGATCACGTTATACTGCTCCGAATTGTAAAAGTTAGGTGCTCAGATGCGTCAAGTCATTTGTTCGATCGGTTTATTATTCAGTAGTGTGGTACTTACTGCATGTGGTCAGTCAGGGGCATTGCAATTACCTTCTGATATCAATCATGACAAACGTGCAAAATACCTGCTTTATAAAAATGAAACCTCTCAGGCTAAAACGTCATCTGATGATGTGAAAGCTGAAAACCAAGCAGCAACATCTTCAAAAGTATCACAGACAACCTCACCTTAAGTTTGTAAATAAGGACATCTTCATGAGTTTCACTCGCATTAATGGAGTATTGCATGCTGAGCAATGTTCATTAGATCAGCTCGCACAGCAATTTGGCACGCCTTTATATGTTTACTCAAAATCTACATTTGAGAAGCATTATTTAGATATGCATCGTGCTTTTGATTTTATTGATCATCAAATCTGTTTTGCAGTGAAGTCAAACTCAAATATCGCTGTTCTGAATGTATTAGCAAAACTTGGTGCAGGTTTTGATATTGTGACGGGTGGGGAACTAGCACGTGTTCTCGCAGCAGGTGGTGAACCTTCAAAAATTGTATTTTCTGGTTTAGGTAAATCTGAAGCTGACATTGAAAAGGCTTTGACCGTAGGTATTGCATGTTTCAATGTTGAATCACATGCTGAGCTGGATCGGATCCAAAAAGTAGCGGCGAAACTTGGTAAAAAAGCTCCGATTTCTCTGCGTGTTAATCCAGATGTCGATGCGAAAACTCATCCCTATATCTCAACAGGTTTGAAAGAAAACAAGTTTGGTATTCCAAGTGATACAGTCAATGAGACTTATCAATATGCGGCGTCATTACCAAATCTTGAGATTGTCGGTATTGACTGCCACATCGGTTCGCAATTGACAGAAACCAAGCCTTTTGTTGATGCGCTTGATCGGGTCATTGTGATGATTGAACAGTTGAAAGGTCTGGGCATCAACCTCAAACATATTGATATTGGTGGTGGTCTAGGCGTTTGTTATAAAGATGAAACACCACCAAGTGTTGCCGAATATGCCAATGCCATGCGTCCAGCTTTGGAAAAACTGGGCCTAAAAGTCTATATGGAACCAGGGCGTAGTATTTCTGCCAATGCAGGTGTATTACTCACTAAGGTAGATTTACTCAAGCCGACGAATCACCGTAACTTTGCCATTATTGACGCAGCGATGAATGACTTAATTCGCCCAGCTTTATATGAAGCTTGGATGGATATTCAATCGGTGAATCCGAATGCTGATGTTGAAGTAAAAACTTGGGATTTAGTTGGTGCAATTTGTGAAACAGGTGATTTCTTGGGTAAAGAGCGTGATTTAGCACTTCAAGAAAATGATGTCCTTGCTGTATTAGGTGCAGGTGCCTACGGTTTTGTAATGAGCTCGAATTACAACACCCGTGGTCGTGCTGCCGAAGTTATGGTCAGTGGTGATCAAGCCTATTTAATTCGTGAACGTGAAACCATAGAATCACTTTGGGAAAAAGAACGTTTATTGCCTGAGGAGTAAATTGAGATGTATTTAGAATTTACCAAAATGCATGGTTTGGGCAATGATTTTATGGTCGTTGACCTGATCACGCAGCGGGCTTATTTAGATACTTTAACCATTCAACGTTTAGCCGATCGTCATTTTGGTGTGGGTTTCGATCAACTTTTGATTGTTGAACCACCTGATTTTCCTGATGTTGATTTTAAATATCGAATTTTTAATGCTGATGGTTCGGAAGTAGAACAATGTGGTAATGGTGTACGTTGTTTCGCTCGCTTTGTACATGAGCGTCAATTGACGACCAAAACTAAAATTCGTGTACAAACTAAAGCGGGTATTGTTGAGCCTGAATTGGGTGCCAATGGGTGGGTTCGTGTAAATATGGGACCACCAAAATTTCTTCCAGAAGAAATTCCATTTCTTACCCAAGAACATGAAGATATTGAAGGCTTATACGCACTAGAACTTGCAAACAATCAAACTATCAATATTGATGTTGTGAACATGGGGAATCCTCATGCTGTGACTATCGTACCTGATGTATTAACTGCTGATGTTGAGCGTATTGGCCCACAAGTAGAATCACATACACGGTTCCCTTCACGGGTGAATGCTGGATTTATGCAGATCATTGATGAAAAGCATATTCGTTTACGTGTGTTTGAACGTGGTGTCGGCGAGACTTTAGCCTGTGGTACAGGGGCTTGTGCAGCAGCGGTGAGTGGTATGCGCCGTGGTTTACTTGCCAATGAAGTTGAAGTTCAGCTTGCAGGTGGTAAGTTGCATATCGCTTGGCGTGAAGGTGATGTGGTTTGGATGACAGGTCCAACCACGCATGTCTACGATGCGCGATTGGATTTACGATATTTCCAAGGTTAATCTTGGAATCAGTAGACATTCCTAAATGGAGTGTCTACATGAAGAGAAAATTATAATTTCAAAGGATAACAATGAATCATTTAGTTTTTCTTGCAGGTGCGTCTGGAAATACTCAATTTTGGAATCCTTTAGTTGCCAAACTTCCAGAAGCCTACACCAAACAAATAATTCATTATCCAGGCTTTCATGGTGTGGCAACTGATCCAGAGATTAACAATTTTGATGATCTGAGCAATTATGTCGTTGCACAGATTGAGCAACCTTCTATTCTCATCGCTCAATCCATGGGTGGGATTTTTGCAATTGCTGCGACCTTACAGAAAACTGATTTGGTTAAAGGTCTCGTATTGATTGCAACTTCAGGTGGAATCAATTTAGATCGATTTCAGGTGCAAGATTGGCGTCAGCTTTATCGACAGGAATATTTGGAATCCCCTGATTGGTTTGTGACGACAAAGGTCGATTATGAGGAATTTCTATCTACGATAGAGGTGGAAACATTACTCATTTGGGGCGATCAAGATTCAGTTAGCCCAATCGAAGTTGGGCAATATTTAAATCAGATACTTAAAAAATCAAAACTTTATATTGTCGAGGGTGGTGATCATGGGCTGGCAAAGCAGGATGCAGATGAAGTGGCAATACAAATAAATGCCTATTTAAAAATGATTTAGACCATGATTAAAACGTATAAAAAGCGTGCTGTGATACCAGCACGCTTTTTTTTATGACTTATCGCTTACTCAATGCTAGTTTCAGTGCAAACAAGATAAAAATACTTCCTGTGACGCGATCCATATATCGAATAAATTTAGGTTGCTTTAAATAAGCGGAAATGGACTGCATCGCAGCAATTAGAAAAATTGACCAGATCAATCCGATTACGACATGTATCATCACAAGACTCAATGTCCAAATTACTGGAGATGCAGACTGTGGAATAAACTGTGGCAAAAAGGAAATATAGAAAATACCGACTTTGGGATTGAGTAAATTTCCCCAAAAACCTTTCATAAACCAATTTTGCCTTGTCACTGCTGAATTATTTAAACTCGCAAGTTTGCTACGAGGTTTTAAAAGTAGATTAAGTCCTAACCATGTCAGGTAAATTGCCCCGATCCATTTCAAAGCATTAAAAGCAAGATCCGAAGTCATCAACAATGCACCTAAGCCACAGGCCACGATCACTCCCCACACAATACAACCTAGATTAATTCCTAAAGCTGCTTGAAATGCTTTCATTTTACCTTCAAGTGTTGCGGTACGGATGATGAGTGTTGTATCTAGACCAGGAGTAATCGTAAGAATTGAGATTGCAATGAGATAAGGGATAAGCAACATTGACATGGTGATGGCGCTACAAAAAACTTGAAATATATTGTATTACACAGCTATATATACTTTGAGATTTGTTTAAAGATAAATCAGAAGAAAATTTGTTAAAATACAAGTTGGTCGATATTCCAAGATGGAGAGAAATTTGGAAACTCCTATAAAACTTCTTTCCATGTGGTTAAAAGAACGCATTATTCAAAATCAATCGGAACATACGATTGCAGCATATCAACGTGATTTAACCGATTTTTTAAATTTTTGTGAATACAAAAAGCTACGATTGGAAGATGTCGAAGCATCTGATTTAAGAGAATACTTGGCTGCACGAGTTGAGCAAGATCAATTGAGTTCGAGTAGTCTGCAACGCCATTTAACATCAATTCGTCAGTTTATGAAGTGGGCTGAGCAAGGTCAGTATCTACAACAAAATCCATCTGAAGACTTTCGATTAAAGCGCCAGCCGCGTCCTTTGCCAGGGATGATTGATATTGAAACAGTGAATCAGATTCTAGATCAGGCAGCGCCCGAGAAGCCGATCGAACAACAATTATGGCTACGTGATAAAGCAATGCTTGAACTTCTTTATTCCAGTGGATTGCGCTTAGCCGAATTACAAGGGTTAAAGATTAAGGATATTGATTTTAATCGACAATTGTTGCGTATAACGGGTAAAGGCAATAAAACGAGAGTTGTGCCGTTTGGAAGCAAGGCAAAACAAGGCTTGATTGAATGGCTTAAAGTTTACCGAATTTGGCAAGGAAATTTTACTGCCGAATCAGCAGTTTTCATCTCACAACGAGGAAATACATTACAACCTCGTCAAATTGAAAATCGCGTTAAATTGCAAGCACAAAGAGCAGGTGTTAATGTCGATGTACATCCGCATTTATTACGCCATTGTTTTGCCAGCCATATGCTTTCAGCAAGCGGTGATTTACGCTCAGTTCAGGAGATGTTAGGACACAGTAATTTATCAACGACCCAAATTTATACCCATGTTGATTTTGATCAATTAGCAAAAGTCTATGATCAAGCCCATCCGCGAGCACAAAAAAATGAGTGAACAACAAGAAACAGCTTTATCGTTGGATAATGAAGTATTTATTCAGTGTGCGAATTATATTGAGAAGATTTTATTTCAATATCAAACAATAATAGGTGCAGACTATCAAGGTTATTTGAATCATTGTAAGCGTGTGGCTGTTTGTTGTTTAATCCTAGCCCAAGATGAGTGCCAACAAACCCGTGATAAAATTGCAATTGCTGTTGCCTTTCATGATATTGGTATTTGGACAGCAAAAACGATTGATTACATTCAACCCTCTGTGCAGCAGATGAGGCAATATCTTGAAATCAATCAACTATCTGATTGGCAAAATGAACTAACTTTAATGATTACGGAGCATCACAAGCTAACAACTACCGAATGTGATCAATATCCTTTAGTTGAGCATTTTAGAAAGGCTGATTATGCCGATTTTTCATTAGGATTATTACGTTCAAATATTCCCTTTCAAACTTTTAAATATTTAACGCAACAATATCCGAATTGTGGTTTTCATAAGAATTTGATGTTTCTTGGGTTTAAACGTTTTTTGCATAAGCCATGGAGTCCATTACCAATGTTTAAATGGTAATTGCGGTATTCTTTTTTGAGTAAAATTAGATCATAAACAATACATGATGTTGCAAACTTGAATGTTTAATAACCGACTGTTTTTTTATTTGTATTCGCAATTTATTGAACAAACATTCTTACTTTATTGCCAAGTTTTTGCAAAATGTAAATTGGATTAAGATTTATCAGAAATGATCGGTTACAGATCTTTTGTACGTGTTTTTATATAACCATTTTAGGTGGTTGAATTATATAAAATATTAGCTAAATCAAACTCTAATATAAGTGCTGAAAGTATAATAATATTTATATGCTGAATAACCTGCCAAAATTAGTGAACTGAGCATTTCATCTTTTTTACAGTCATAGCGAAAATTGTGACTTGACCGAAATGCCAAATACATTGCAAGATAGGGCACCTAAAAAGTTTCGATCGAAGAGTTAGAATGCTCTTCACTACATTTACTTGCTTAGAACAGCCGAGGATTACATGAAGGCTCTTGTCGCTGTAAAACGTGTGGTTGATGCCAACGTTAAAGTTCGTGTTAAGCCGGACAATACTGGGGTTGACCTTACTAACGTTAAGATGTCAATTAACCCATTCTGTGAAATCGCAGTCGAAGAAGCGGTTCGCTTAAAAGAAAAAGGAACGATTTCAGAAATCGTTGTTGTTTCAGTGGGTTCTAAAGACGCGCAAGAACAAATTCGTTCTGCAATGGCTTTAGGTGCTGACCGTGGTATCTTAGTTGAAACTACTGATGAAATTGGCGCTTTAGAAGTTGCTAAAATTTTAAAAGGCGTTGTTGATGCTGAAAAACCAGAACTAATTCTTCTTGGTAAACAAGCAATTGATGATGACTCTAACCAAGTAGGTCAAATGCTTGGTGCTTTACTTGGTGCTGGTCAAGGTACTTTTGCATCTGAAGTTAAAGTTGACGGCGGTAAAGTACAAGTTACTCGTGAAGTTGATGGCGGTTTACAAACTGTTGAGCTTGGTCTTCCAGCAATCATCACAACTGACTTACGTTTGAATGAGCCACGTTATGCTGCTCTTCCAAACATCATGAAAGCGCGTAAAAAACCGCTTGATACTAAGTCTCCTGCTGACTACGGCGTTGCAACTGGTACTAAACTTAAAACAGTTAAAGTTGAAGCACCTGCTGAACGTAAAGCTGGCGTACAAGTGAAGTCTGTAGACGAACTTGTTGAAAAATTGAAAAATGAAGCGAAAGTGATCTAATACAGAAGGATAAAATCATGAGTATTTTAGTTATCGCTGATCACAACAACCAGTCACTTAACGGTGCAACTTTAAACGTTGTTGCGGCAGCTCAAAAAATCGGTGGTGATATTACTGTATTAGTAGCTGGTTCTGGCGCTCAGGCAGTTGCTGATGCTGCTGCTAAAGTTGCTGGTGTGAGCAAAGTATTACTTGCTGACAATGCTGCTTATGCAAATCAATTGGCTGAAAACGTAGCTGCTTTAGTTGCGGATTTAGCGAAAGGTTACAAATACGTATTAGCTGCTTCTACAACTACTGGTAAGAACATCCTTCCACGTGTTGCTGCACTTCTTGATGTAAGCATGATCACAGATATCATTTCTGTAGAATCTGCAAATACTTTCAAGCGTCCTATCTATGCAGGTAACGCAATCGCAACTGTTCAATCTGACGAAGCAATCATCGTTGGTACAGTTCGTGGTACAGCATTTGATGCTGCAGCTGCTGAAGGCGGTTCTGCTGCAGTTGAAGCTGTTGCTGAAGCGAAAGATGCTGGTATTTCTAAGTTTGTAAGCGAAGAAATCGTGAAACTTGATCGTCCAGAATTAACTGCTGCGCGTATCGTTGTTTCTGGTGGTCGTGGTGTAGGTTCTGGTGAAAACTATCACAAAGTACTTGACCCATTAGCTGATAAGCTTGGTGCTGCTCAAGGTGCTTCACGTGCTGCGGTAGATGCTGGTTTCGTACCAAACGACTTCCAAGTTGGTCAAACTGGTAAAATCGTTGCGCCAGATCTTTACTTGGCAATCGGTATCTCTGGTGCGATTCAGCACTTAGCAGGTATGAAAGATTCTAAAGTTATTGTTGCAATCAACAAAGACGAAGAAGCGCCAATCAACAGCGTTGCTGACTACTGGTTAGTGGGCGATTTGAACACTGTTGTACCAGAATTGGTATCTAAACTTTAATTCTCTGAATTAAGTTTGAAACGCTCCGAAAGGGGCGTTTTTTTATGTTAAAAATAAGAATAAATAAATGAGAGCATTACCGATGAATTATACTTTTAAGACCTATTTTCTGATGCTGGCTCATTATAATCAGTGGCCAAATCAAAAGTTATTTTCTACGCTCATCAGCTTAACAGAGGAGCAATTAAATCAAGATTGTAAAGTTTATTTTAAATCCCTTATGCAAACGGCAAATCATGTGTTGGTAGGAGATATACTTTGGTTTGAGCGTATCAAAGGTGTTGTTGCATCAACGTATACTTTGGATGAAATTCTTTATAATCAACTCGCCCAATTAGAGAATGCTCGAATTGAACATGATCAAAGTCTGATAAATTTTATTCATGAACATGATGAAGTTTCATTCCATCAAACCATTACTTATGTCCGTCGAGGTCAAATTTATACTGAGCCTTTGATTGAAATATTGGCACACCTATTTAACCATTAAACGCATCATCGAGGTCAAATGCACAGCATGATCTTTGAGCTAACAGCAAAGTCCTTGGAGCTAGACTTAATTTTCTTTCAAAGAGAATGTGCCTATTTATACCGCTGATTTTAAAAAACTGGATTGAATATTTTATTAAAAATGCCTTTATTTTGATTAAAAAGTAATCTTTTATTCTGTTCACTAAAAAATGGAAAACTAGATTTTTAACTTATTAATTCTAATAAATTTTTTATTGTAAAAAAATGCTATTTTCAGATTAGCAAACTCCCAGTTAACCTGTCATTTATGCTATAATTTTTCGCTATATTTTTTAATTTTAGTTCAATTTTCTGAACTAATTTTTTGCAAGATTGAATACATAAAAACAAGTAGAGCCATCTACTTGTAAACAAGGAGTATGCATGAGCGTATCGGAAATCAGACCGATTGCCATTGAGGACGAACTCAAGCATTCATATCTAGATTACGCAATGAGCGTGATTGTATCTCGTGCATTGCCAGATGTGAGAGACGGTCTAAAACCTGTTCATCGCCGCGTATTGTTTGCGATGCACGAATTGGGCAATGATTATAACAAAGCATACAAAAAGTCTGCTCGTGTTGTCGGGGACGTGATCGGTAAATACCATCCTCACGGTGACATTGCGGTATATGAAACCATTGTTCGTATGGCGCAGGACTTTAGTTTGCGTTATATGCTGGTGGATGGTCAGGGTAACTTCGGTTCTGTCGATGGGGATAGCGCTGCAGCAATGCGTTATACCGAAGTTCGTATGCAAAAGCTCACCCATGAAATCTTAGCAGACTTAGAAAAGGATACTGTTGATTGGGAAGATAACTACGACGGTTCTGAGCGTATTCCTCAAGTGATGCCGACACGTATTCCAAATCTTTTGATTAATGGTACGACGGGTATTGCGGTAGGTATGGCGACCAATATGGCGCCGCATAATATGACAGAAGTGGTGAATGCATGTTTAGCCTATGCCAATAATCCGAATATTTCTATCGAAGGCTTGATGGAGCATATTACGGGTCCAGATTTCCCTACAGGCGGTATTATTTACGGTAAATCAGGCATTGTTGATGCCTATCGGACTGGTAAAGGGCGTTTGCATATTCGTGGTAAATATCACTTCGAAGAAGATCAAAAAACGGGTCGTACTACGATTGTGTTTACTGAGATTCCTTACCAAGTTAACAAAGCAAAAACCATTGAGCGTATTGCCGAGTTAGTCAAAGAAAAGAAACTTGAAGGTATTTCTGAACTGCGCGACGAGTCAGATAAAGACGGTATGCGTATTGCGATCGACTTGAAGCGTGGTGAAAATGCAGAAGTTGCAGTGAATAACTTATTTCTGCATACCCAACTTCAAAACTCGTTCAGCATCAACATGGTTTGCTTAGACAACGGTCAGCCTAAGTTGATGAACCTGAAAGATATTATTGCGGCATTTATCCGTCACCGCCAAGAAGTTGTGACACGCCGCACCATGTATGAGCTTCGCAAAGCACGTGAACGTGGGCATATCTTAGAAGGTTTGACTGTTGCATTAGCGAATATTGATGCCATTATTGAAACCATTAAGACTTCTGCCAATCCTAGTGAAGCACGTGAGCGTTTACAGGCTGGTGAATGGGCTGGTGGTGGTGTTGTCGCACTTCTAGAAAAAGCTGGCGCGATTTCAGTTCGTCCCGATGAGATTGAAGGCGAAGACCCTACACGTCCATTTGGTTTGTCAGGTGATATTTATCGTTTATCTCCAACACAGGTTGCCGCAATTCTGGAATTGCGTTTGCATCGTTTAACGGGTCTCGAACAAGACAAGTTACATGCAGAATATTTTGAAATCTTAGGTCAAATCGCTGAATTAACAGCAATTCTCAATGATTTTAATTTATTGATGAATGTGATCCGTGAAGAGCTTGCTTTAATCTTGCAACAATATGGTGATGGGCGTCGTACTGAAATTGTTGAATCAGGCGTTGATTTCTGCCGTGAAGATTTGATCCCAGAAGAACAAGTGGTATTGACTGTTTCTCAAACAGGTTATGCGAAAACTCAGCCACTTTCTGACTATCAAGCGCAACGTCGTGGTGGTCGTGGTAAGTCTGCAACTTCGATGAAAGATGATGATATTATTCAACATTTGATTGTTGCATCGAATCACGCGACAGTATTGTGCTTTACCAATGTTGGTAAAGTTTATCGCTTGAGAGTGTTTGAGGTTCCGCAAGCTTCACGTGGTGCAAAAGGTCGTCCAATTATTAATTTGCTTCCATTGGATGCAAATGAAACCGTGACTGCAATTTTACCGTTGACTGAATTCCCTGAAAATCACTATGTATTCATGGCAACAGCATCAGGTACGGTTAAACGTGTTGAATTAGCACAATTTAGCAATGTTCGTTCTAATGGTTTACGTGCGATTGAGTTGAACGAAGAAGATACTTTAATCGGTGTTGCAATTACCGATGGTAATCAGCAGATCATGTTGTTCTCGAACGAAGGGAAGGCAATTCGTTTTGCTGAAACAGATGTTCGTGCGATGGGACGTACTGCAAAAGGCGTGCGTGGTATGCGTGTGAGTTTTGCAAGCAATACCGTTGAATCTGAGGATGCTGAAGTCGAAAATGATGATAGCGATGACAATGATGATTCATCAGATTCGAATGTTGTCAGCCGCATTGTTTCACTTGTGGTTGTACCTGAAACAGGTGAAGTGTTGTGTGCTTGTGCAAACGGTTATGGTAAGCGTACCCCAGTGGATGACTTCCCAACCAAGAAACGTGGTGGTAAAGGTGTGATTGCCATCAAGACCAGCGAACGGAATGGTGAGCTTGTTGGTGCGGTATCCATCGATGAAACCAAGGAACTAATGCTGATATCTGATGGAGGCACACTAGTGCGTACGCGTGCTGCTGAAGTTGCAACCACAGGTCGTAATGCACAAGGTGTGCGTTTAATTCGTTTAAGCGATGCTGAAACACTGGTGGGTGTGGTTTCAATTGAAGCTGTTGAAGATGACGAAGTGTTGGAAGCGACAGAAGAAGTGGAGGCTACTGAGGTTGAAGCGGTAACTTCTGAAGACGTTACGGCAGAACCAAAAGATGATACGCCAGAAGCGTAAGTCATCTAAGATCATAAAAAAGGAAGCTAATCGGCTTCCTTTTTTATTGATTTCATCATCACTAACCGATAATAAGAAAGTGCCAGTAAAATTGCAGCCACCGTCGCAAGATAAATAAGTTTAGGAACAACAATTGATGTTGCGACCCCCATCTGATTCAGTTGTACGAACACTTGTACGCCATTGGTGGATGGTAGTAACCACGCCAAGAATTGCATCCATTCAGGCATAGCTTGATGTGGCCATGCTGTTCCTGTTAATAGAAACAAAGGCACTGAAGTCACAACAATTAAATGTCCGACTCGTTCGGGCATATCCACCAATGAGCCAATAAGCATTGCTAAACCAATGATACAACTCACATAAATTGGAACAGCGAATAGCATTCCCCAGAAATTACCCCCATGCGGATATTCATATAACCAAAATGTAAAGCCAAATAAATAGAGACAACCCAAACATCCGATGGTTAATATTGCCGCAAAAATCGCAAAAAACTCTGATCGGTTGGCAACCCAACCTTTTTCTCTATAGCTCGCAATCAACATTGCGAGCCCGAGTAATATGGTTTGATGAATAATAAGACTAGATACAGCAGGAAAAATATAGCTGCCATAGCCAGATAATGTATTAAATAGAGGAATCTGATGAATTGATATCTCAGGATGAAATGAAGAAGCTTTGCCAAATTTTTCTAAATATTCTTGTAAACTCGCTTTAATTGAAGTCGCTAGACCAATTCCCACTTCTTTGGTTCGAATGAAATAGGCTGTACTTAGGTAAAGACCGATTCCACCCATTTCGCCGCGTTTCAAACTATTGGTAAGATTTTCGGGTAAAAGTAAAATGCCTTCAGCTTTCTGATTTTTTACGAGTTTCTCAGCTTCTAGGAAATTATCGGTAACTGTTGTGATTCGAATATGTGGACTATTAGCAGCTTGACTAATAATTTTTGAAGTTAAAATACTTTGTTCTTGGTCAACAATCACAATTGGGATATCTGCTGCCGACTGAGCTTTATAAGCAGTAGGATAGAAAAAACTATACATGATTACAGCTGCAATCAATGTGGTAAATACAGAACTATTTGCAACAATATTTTTAAACGTTTGGATGTAATAGAAGCAAAATGATTTCATTGATTTTGCTCCTGAATATTTTTCTTCAATAAACGAATACTTAAACCTAAATAAAGAGCAGAGAAAATAACTAAAATACCAAAAGGAATGAGAGATACGGAAATATCGCTACCGATCACCCATTGCTCAGTTTGTAGTTTCGCATAAGGCGTATACGGAATAATCATTGACCAAAATTGAGTAAATGCTGGTGCATTGTTCAAGGGTAGGGTAATGCCCGAGAAACTAGGTGATGATCCACCGTAAAGTGCAATAAAACCAAAGGTTTTAGGTAGATCTTTGGTGGCTAATACAACTGTACTGCTGATGACAGCATAAGAAAAATAAAGTAAAAATTGTGCAAGCAAAATTAGGCTGAGCGAGCCTGCAATAAAGTAGCCACGAATATGTGCCAACCAGAACATCCAGCACCATGTCCAGAAACAGAAAATAAAAACATAGGTTAGGATTTTACCTAATAGCCTAGAAATAATGTGTTTTGAGTCAACCCATTCATTCAGGGTTTTCCTTTTAAATTCCTGTCCGATCGCAAAAGCCACACAACAGCAAAGCAGTAAATGCAAAACTGCGGGGACCATGAACGGCTCAAGGAATAGTTCATAGCTCATATTAGGATTATATAGCGTAGAAATCTTAATATTTGGTGTGGGAACATCCAAGTAGGGGATTACATTTGATAAGTAACTCTGTCCCGTATAATCTGCCATACCGTTTAATGTACTCATCAGCATTGCAGAGGAAATGGTATTCCCAATACTAAAAAAAGATTGATTGTAGGCAATACTGATTTGTGCATCTTGTGCTTGTACTAATCTTTGTTCTGCACCATCGGGGATTAAAACGAATCCCCATGCTTCAGTTTTATTAATAAGCTGTTCGGCTTCATCTTGGCTAGTGGTGATAGTTTTTACTTGTAAAGTATGATTGATACTCAGTGCATGAATGACTTTACGGCTCATTTCACTTTGATCTTGATCAATCACAACGATAGGTAAATGCTCAGCTTTACCCGATGCAAACATATTGCCAAAAAGAAGAATCAACAACAAAGGGGCAATGATCGCCATAAAAAAATCAGCTTTATGGCGTTTTAAATAGCGCAACTCCCGAAGCATTACTGCAAACATCGGTTACTTTGCCTCTGCAATGTTAAATAAAACACTCATACCGACTTTTAGGTCTGGAATGGTTTGTTCTGGTACTAAATGAAATTTGAAGCTACGAATATCATAACCGCCAGTTTGTCTTGTTGTCTTAATCGTTGCAAAATCACCTTCGGCATCAATTTTTTTCACTTTAAAATTTGCTTTACGGTTGAGTGCAGGAATAAAACCTTCCAGAGTTTTGGTTTTATAAATTGGGCTATACATGTCTTCACGGACATTCAAACTTACCCATAAATCATGGTCTTCAATAATGCTTACTACAGGGATACCTGTCGCGACTAACTCAGTTGGTTTACCGTAAGTTTTAGAAACAGTACCATCAGTCGGTGAATACAGTTTGGTCTCTTCGGTTAAAGCATTGGCTTCTTTTACCGCTGCTTGAGCCATAGCCACTTGTGCATCAGCAGTTGATTTTTGTTGCTCCGTACTGCCTCGTTTAGCGCGTGCGTACTGTTGATAAGCTGCTTCAGCAGTTTCACGTGCCGAAGTTTGGGCGGCTAACATTTCATCACGGCGTTGACGAGAAATGACACCTTGTTGAAATAAATTTTCACCACGTTTATAAGTGGTTGCTGCCAAATCAGCTTGGGTTTTCATTGCTTGCCAGTTGGCGTATAAGGTTTCGATATTCTCTTGCTGAGCACCACGATATACGGTTGAATGAAATGCTGTAGCACTTTGTAAAGCTGCTTGTGCTTGCTCTTTCTTTGCCTCTAACTCTGGACTAACAAAACGAACCAAAGCCTGTCCTTTTTTAACGGGTTGTCCATCAGTGACGTAAAACTCTTCAATACGGCTTGGAACTTTGGTGCTGATATGTACTGTTTCTGCTTCAACGCGACCTTGTAATTCAATGGTCTGAGGTTGATAAGCCTTCCATAGACCATATGCAATTAAACCGAATAATAAAATAAGGATAATTAACCCAATAAGTTTGAGTTTTCCATTTTTAGATGATTTATTCGGTGGAATTTTTTTATTCAAAGGTGCTGTTTCAGTTTCTACTTTTTCTGTATGTTCAATTAGAGAAACTGGTTCAGATGCTGTTTCTTTTGTTTGAGCATCTGTTGTTTGATTGACTTGATCTGTATCACGTTCTGAATTGGATGATGATGGATTCTGGCTCATAAATTTCTCCAATTAGCGGATATAGTCAGTACGTGGTTGATTAACGTAAAGCTTAAATTCATCAATAGAACCATAGCTTTGTAATAAGGTGGCCAAAGATAAAATATATTTATACGAGTTGAGTGCCATTTCAGTTTTTAAAGTACTTAAAGTATTTTGTGCGTCAATCACTTGCGTTGCAGTACCCATACCTTCTTTAAATGAAAGTTGTTGGATTCTTAAATTTTCTTGAGCTGCTTTGGTATTCTGGGTAAGTAATTGATGGCTATTTTGCGAAGAGTTTAATTCACTATAAGATTTGTATAAAACATTTTCGACTTCTTGTTTTGTCCGTTCAGTCATAAGCTCTGCTGCATATTTTTTGAGCTCTGCTGCACGGATATTTTTATTATTGTCTATACCTGAGAATAAATTGTATTTTGCCATCACACCAACAATCCAATTTTCTTTGCTATCTAAGCCGTATTCTCCAAAAGCAAAAACACTTGGTTTTTTAGAGGCTTGTTGAACTTTCACATTTTCATTGGCCAATTCAGTATCTATTTGTAGTTTTTTAATCAAACTTGAGTTCTGATCATAATTTGCAAGCAATTTATCCAAAGAATGATTCTGAGTTAAATTCACAAAAAGTGGGGTACTTAGACTGACACTTTCTTTGGTTTGTAATAGATTCTGTAAAATAAATTCGCTCGCTTTTAAATTAGACTGTGCATTTTGGTAAGTACGTTCAGCATTATTGCGTGCAACTTCAAATTGCATACGCTGTCCCTTGTTAATAAAACCTTGTTTTTCAAGTTTTAGCGCATTGTTATAATGTTCTTGCATCGCATTCAAATTAAACAACGCTGACTTGGCTAATTGTTGTTGTAATTGCACATTGAAATAAGCCTGAATCATTTCGAAACGTTGTGTATCTTGCTGTTGTTTTTCACTAATATTTGAGCGTTTTGCTTGAATGGTGGCGATTTGTTTAGCGCTATTAATTTTTCCACCTGTATATAGCGGCATAACCATTGAAACTGAAGTACGAACATCATGATCTTCAACAGTGACATCTAAGTTATTTGGAACTTTATTTAAACCATCGCTAACAACTTGATCAAAACCTTGGCTGACCTGATCGATGACTTCTGGAGGTAATACATTTTGCCATTGAGATAATTTTTCATCGAAACCATTTGTTAATGAATTTTCTAAACGACGTTTACTTGATTCAAGAGGCACGCTCGTTTCACTATGAAATGCATAGGCTCGAGCATTTAAATCAATTCTTGGTAAGCCTAAATTTTTAACAGCTTCCATTTCTAATTGCGATGCTTGCTGTAAGGCTTGTTGCGCTTGAGAACTATACGCATTTTGCACGACATATTGTTCAGCTTCACCATAGCTCAGGGTTTGGGCAAATACAGGCATGGAGAACAGAGCACAACTGATCAAGCTCATACTCAAACTCAACTGCCTTGGAAACCGTTTGACCTTAAAATTCGGTCGATGATGCCGTTTCAACATGATCTGATGTCGCAATTTAATAATATCCTGCGTTAGTCTAAATTATTTTTATAAAATTGAAATATTATGTTTTTAATTAAATAGTTATATCACTTCAATTGGTGTATTGAATTTGTAAAAAATAGAGTTTTTAGTCTAGTGTCCGCACGGCCAAATCCTGTTTTTCTGATGATGGAAATATTCTGCTGAAAATGAGTAAATCCATAAAATGGGGTGCAAAAACATGATTGGAAAATTCCCCATTATTTTCAATTAAATTTAAATATTTACTCGATAAGCTGCTGCAACCTTAGCTAATCTATGATTAAATCCCCATTTCAATTTGTTTCACTTTGACAAGGGAAAACTCATGCGTGCTTATAATTTCTGCGCTGGTCCTGCTGCATTACCTACTGCCGTTTTAGAGAAAGCTCAACAAGAAATGTTGGATTGGCAAGGTAAAGGTTTGTCGATCATGGAAATGAGTCATCGTAGTAGTGACTATGTTGCTGTCGCGGAAAAAGCTGAAGCAGATTTGCGTAAGCTCATGAACATTCCTGAGAACTATAAAGTATTGTTCTTACAAGGTGGGGCATCGCTTCAATTTTCAGCAATTCCTTTAAACTTGCTCGGCAAGAATGCGAAAGCTGATTATATTCATACTGGTATTTGGTCTGAAAAAGCGTTGAAAGAAGCAAAACGTTATGGGGACATCAATGTCATTGAAGCGGGTACGCTCATTGATGGAAAACACGCCATTACTGAGCAAAGTACTTGGAATCTTTCAAACGATGCGGCTTATGTGCACTATGCGGATAATGAAACGATTGGTGGTCTACAATTTGCAGGTGTACCAGACGTTAATGCGCCGTTGGTATGTGACTTTTCTTCAAGCATTTTGTCTGCACCATTAGATGTAAGTAAATTCGGTTTAATTTATGCTGGGGCACAAAAGAATATTGGCCCAGCAGGTTTAACGATCGTTATTGTGCGTGATGATTTATTAGATCAAGCAAAACCTGAAATTCCAAGCATTTTGAAATATTCAGATCAGGCAAAAAATGATTCAATGGTAAATACGCCTGCAACTTATGCTTGGTATTTGTCTGGTTTAGTATTTGAATGGTTACTTGAACAAGGCGGTGTAGACGCAATGTATAAAGTAAACCAAGAAAAAGCAAAATTGCTTTATGGATATATTGATTCTAGTGATTTTTATAATAATCCAATCGCAATTCCAAATCGTTCAATCATGAATGTACCATTCACACTTGCAGATGAAGCACTTGAAAAAACCTTCTTGAAAGAAGCTGAGCAAAGCCATTTGCTTAACTTAGCAGGTCATCGCTCTGTGGGCGGTATGCGTGCAAGTATTTACAATGCTGTGCCTTTAGAAGGGGTACAAGCATTGGTTAATTTCATGGACGAGTTTGCAAAACGTCACGGTTAAGCAATTTATCATCCATAAAATAAAGCCCTCATGAATGAGGGCTTTTTTATTAACACAATTTAAATCTAAAAATTAAAATAAGCCGATTTGATGAAAAAAGAGTGCTGCTAAAAACATACCAAGTAAAAAAAAGCAAAAAGCACCAATATCAAGTTTAAGACCTTGATCACTCGAATGAATCAAACTGGTGGTTGTCTGTTCTGGTATAATTTTCATTAGAACGCCTAAAAATGCCATTTGTGTGATTTTTTGTCACTTTAGTGCAGTTTTAGCATAAATATTCGCCTGAATCCATAGGTTGCCGCGAATATATTCGCCAATGTTAAAGTTTTTATACAAATCATTTTTTGTTGCAATTCGAATTAAAATTGCAGGTAAATCATCTTCTAAAACTAAAGTCACATCATACAGCGTATATTCATCTTGCATAAATTGCATGGTTGTTTTGCCCACGATATTGCCTTGGAACCAAGCTTCATCTTCTTGACCTAATGTTTCACCATACAAATATGCCACCATTTTAGAAAAATCAACGGTCACAGGTTCGTGATCTTCAGGTGTTTGTGGTTGCCAGTCGTTAATCAGCTCTTGTAAGTTTTCTGGTGCAACACCATTATGTTCAGCCAAAATAGCATTTAAAGCACGATGATGTTTAATCGATGCAGGGTCATCAACAATGATTTTTTCATTTTCAGCAACTGCTTCTAATTCATATGCCCAAGCATTAAATTGAACTTGATAAGTTTGATTTTGATCATATTGGCAGTGATTAACACTGAATAAATTATCAAATGCATAAATAACCGTATTTTTATTTAAACTCAGACGTAATACTGCTTGAGTCGCAGAATTACAAGTAATAATACGCTCAATTTGGGCATCATATTTATATGGGCTTTCAAAACTTGGGAATGCTGTTTTTAATGCGCGTGGTTTTTGATTTTCAACCGCAATAATTTGATTGATTGAAATAGACTGACCCTTTGGCCCTTGAATCAACCAAAATGATTGATCCATATCTTGTTCATCTTCACATAAACCCATAGGCATCACTGGAGCATCAAGTGCCAATCCTAACCATTTGGGAACATCTGTTTCGGGTGTATCAGTCAATAGGTTCCAATGCTCAACATGATTGCCGAAATTTTGATCTTGAATTTTAATAGTTTCAGGACTGTTTTGATTTTTCATAAAGCGTGATGCTAAAAAGATTGAACTTATTCTATTAAATCGAGGGTAACATCCATTTTTCAAGTCTGGATATGTAATTCATTAAAAATTAATTCAAATTTCTGTTTTTGATCTCAAATCTAATCAATGAAATGGATAGCAGCAATTATTCTAATGATGCTAACTCTACTTTTACCGTAATCTGCTACACTATATTTTTATTTTTATGAGCTTGTGCCAACGTGCTGCCATTTAAATTATGGGTAGATGCGGATGCTTTACCTAAAATTTTACGTGAAGTGATTTTACGTGCGTCTGATCGTTATCAGTTAGAAGTTACCTTTGTCGCTAATCAGAATGTTGGGATTACGCCATCTCTACGGATTAATTCGATTCAGGTGATGAGTGGGGCAGATCAAGCAGACAAAGAAATCATTGAGCGTATGCATGAAAATGATATTGTCATTACACAAGATATTCCGCTTGCTGCACAAGTAATTGAAAAAGGCGGCATTGCAATTCATCCTAGAGGTGAAATTTATACGGTTGCAAATGTTAAAGCACGCCTGCATTTACGTGATTTTATGGATACTTTGCGTGGAGCTGGTGTCCAAACAGGTGGTCCACCACCTATTTCTGAACGTGATAAACGTGAATTCTCAAGCTCTTTAGATCAAACTATTTTCAAACAAAAACGCAAAACCGCTTCTTGAGCTAAATATGCCTTCACGAATCAACTTAGTACTGACGTATGGATTATTAGTATTCATTTGGGCAACCACGCCATTGGCAATTGTTTGGAGTGTTACTGACTTAAACCCTATGTGGGCTTTGGTATTGCGCTTTTTTATTGCCTTACCTTTGGCGGTTAGCGTGTTATTGCTGTTAAAGGTTAAATTCCCGATTCATAAAGTTGCGTTATCAAGTTATGTAGCTGGTTCATTAAGTTTGATCGGTTCGCAAATTTTTACTTATGCAGCAACACCTTATTTAAGTTCTGGGTTGATTGCATTGATGTTTGGCTTAGCTCCGATCATGGCTGGGCTGATTGGAAGTTTTGGTTTTCAACAAAAGTTAGCGAGTTTGCAGTGGTTGGGGATGGGAACCTCAATTATTGGATTAGCGATGATTTGTCTGAGTGGTAGTCAAAAACATGTGCAGCCGATAGGTATTGTTTTAATGCTGATGAGTGTTTTTGCATATTCGCTTTCTATTTTTCTGGTGAAAAAAATCAATGCGGATGTGCAACCGATGGCTCAAGCAACTGGTTCAATTCTGGTTTCAACAATCTTAGCCATATTATTACTACCTTGGATTTGGCAACATGCACCAACGCACTTTCCTTCGACGAAATCATTGTTAGCATTGACTTATACCGTTGTAATGGCTTCATTAATTGCGATGTTTTGTTATTTCAAGTTGGTACAAAATTTGAAAGCCACCACTTTGTCACTGACGACGGTGATGACCCCAATGTTGGCAATACTCATAGGTGCTTACCTCAATCATGAACAATTATCTGCACAAGTTTTTGTTGGGGCAAGCATCATTCTATTAGGTTTGTGTCTTTATTTTTATAAAGATTTTAATACCTATCGCCGTTTGAAAATATGAAAATCACATTTTCATATTTAATTTGGGTTACTCTCAGTTTGTTGTGAATCTTGAATACTTTCCGCTAATTTGGCACGATCTTGTGGATTAAGGGTAATGAAATAAGCACCAATACGGAATTTACCTTGTTCATCTGCTGAGCTGTAAGCAACTTGAGCAGTTGCTGCGATATGAAAGTAGTTTTCAGGATGACTCAACGTAATATGAATATAGGTTCCTTCATTAAGAGCTTGTGAGCTGAAGAAGCTTAAGCCATTCTCGGAAAAGTTAACTTGTTCAGGTACTGGTAGTAGGGATTGCACGATATTGTCGTAAAAAGAACCAGTAATCAGATTTAATTTTTGATTGAAAAGGGATAATATGCGAGCAATTTGTTGATCTTTTTCATTTAATTGTTCTAATTCGTAGCGAAATGCATGATCAAATTGATCTAATTCAGCAAGTAGTAGAAAATAGCGTGGCAATACAAAGTGAGAATCATAAGGATCATTCAGCGCAACGTCGTCAGGAATGACTTGATAGTTGATTCTTAACACAGCATCAATACGAGACATCACTCGACGTTCAGAGTTGTCCTCAACAAGCTGATGTTGTGAATTTTCCATAATAAATCACCTCGGACTAAATGGTATGTTTAAGCCAATTTCGCTGTATATAGGGTTGAGATACACTCGTGCTCGGCGAAGTAATCATTTTATTTCTTTTATTGCCTTGGTTTCCATGATTGGTTTAACCCTTGGCGTTGCTGTCCTTATTACAGTACTGTCTGTTATGAACGGTTTTGACCGTGAATTAAAAAATCGTGTTCTTGGAATGGTTCCGCAAGCCACAGTTTCTTCTACTCAGATACTAACAGATTGGCCTGAGCTTGTAAAAAGAGTTGAACACCATCCGCATGTGACAGGTGTTGCACCATTTACTCAATTGCAAGGGATGTTAACCGCTCAAGGGCAAGTTGCAGGGATTATGGTGACCGGAATTGAGCCTAAATATGAAAAGAAAGTTTCAATTATCCAAAACCATATGGTCTCAGGTGATTTAAATGCTTTGAAGAAAGGCGAGTTCGGTATTGTTCTAGGCAAGGATATGACCGATGCACTTGGTCTTGGTTTAAATGACAATGTCACCTTAGTTCTGCCTGAAGCAACACCATCACCAGCAGGTGTTGTACCACGCTTTAAACGTTTTAAAGTGGTTGGAATTTTTAGTGTAGGTGCAGAAGTTGATTCGATGGTGGGTTATATCGCCTTAAATGATGCATCAACATTATTGCGTTTGCCTGATGGTGCGCAAGGCGTGCGATTAAAGTTAGATGATATTTTTGCCGCACCATCTGTTGCAGATGATATCGTGAAACAATTACCAAGTAATTTCTACGCATCGAATTGGACGTATACGCACGGCAATCTTTTCAATGCAATTCAGATGGAAAAAACCTTAGTGGGTTTACTTCTTGTTCTGATTATTGTGGTTGCTGCATTTAATATCGTTTCATCTTTAGTAATGGTCGTAACAGATAAAAAATCTGATATTGCGATTCTGCGGACTCTCGGTGCTTCACCGTCCATGATCACTAAAATTTTTATGGTACAAGGCACAGTGATTGGTGTCATTGGAACGATTGCAGGAACAGTGTTAGGTGTAACTTTAGCATTGACCATTAGCGATATTATTTCTTGGTTCAATACTGCTCTAGGTTTGAACTTGTTTGATGCCTATTTTGTTCACTATCTGCCTTCATATCTCAGATGGCAAGATGTTACGGTAATTGTCATTGTTTCATTATTGATGAGTTTTTTGGCGACAATTTATCCTGCATTACGTGCAGCCAAAGTTCAACCTGCTGAGGCATTACGTTATGAGTAAGATCGTCTTAGAAGCCAAAGATATTTATAAACATTTTGATGATGGTAAAAGCAAAGTTGAAGTGATTAAAGGTTTATCACTTCAAGTAAAAGCAGGCGAGTTTGTTTCCATTGTTGGTTCGAGTGGTTCAGGTAAAAGTACGTTATTACATGCGCTTGGTGGCCTAGAACAACCATCGCAAGGACAAGTCTTTTTGCAAGGTCAGCGTTTTGATAATTTAGGCGAAGCAGAGCGTGGTTATAAACGTAATCAATATCTAGGTTTCGTTTATCAATTTCATCATTTGTTGCCTGAGTTTTCTGCTTTAGAAAATGTAGCCATGCCTTTGATGTTACGTCGTGAAAGTAATTATAAGGATGTTAAAAGACAAGCAGAATACCTACTTGATCGTGTCGGTTTATCGCATCGTTTAGATCATAAACCAGGTGAATTATCGGGCGGTGAGCGTCAACGTGTGGCTTTAGCGCGCGCCTTAGTGACGAAACCTGCAGTTGTCTTAGCAGATGAACCAACTGGTAATTTAGATCGTAAAACAGCATTGAGTATTTTTGAATTGCTGACTGATCTCAAAAAAGAGCTGAATATGGCGATGTTAATCGTGACTCATGATGAGCAATTGGCTCAATCAGCAGATTCGATTTTGCATATGCAAGATGGTTTATGGATTGATCCAAAATAATTTATTTTGTTTAATCTCTTGTTAAAGCCCTGAAAACGGGCTTTAATTTTGCGTTCAGAAAAATCAAAAACTTAATTAAAAAATTACATGCTAAAAATTATTTTATTGGGCTGGATTGCTGGTATTGCAATCATGGGATTTCATCTTGATTTTATCGAGCTGACATGGTGGATTTGGTTGGCTATTGCAATCCTGATCTTTAGCTTTGGCATATACAAGAAAGAATCTTATTTTTATCGGCCTTTTTATAAAGCGCTTATTTTAATCAGTGCAAGCTGGGGATTGTTTACAACAGGATATTATTTTGCAGATTCCGCATTAGAACAACGACTGCAATTAAAAGAGTTTGAATCACAGTCCTATGAAGCAATTGTTTATATTAAAAATATAGATGAATTGAGTGATGATGGTCATAAGCAAATTGCTGAAGTACTTAGTCGACATAAGCAATCTGTCAACTGGTTACTTTATTTAAAACAAGACAAATATCAGTTAAATCAGAAGCAAAGTTTACAGTTGGGTCATTATTATCGAGTTTATGGTCAGATTAAACCAGTGCATAGTTATGCTGTTGTGGGTGCATTTGATCAGGAAAAATGGTTTTTACAGCAAAATATAATGTCTGCATTTTCAGTGCAGTCTATTCAACCTTTAAGCTTTGATGAAATTTACCGTTTGGGTTATCAAGGTCACTTAAAGCAACAGCAAAGCTTTTCTGCTAAGTTTTTATTAAGCGTTGAGATGAAACGCTTAGCATTTCGGCAGATGTTGCAAACTTCTAAGCTTCAGCATAAAGGTTTACTTTTAGCCTTGCTAACAGGTGATGAAAGCCTGTTATCCAACACATTGAAACAACAATTTCAACAGCTTGGAATTTCGCATTTGTTAGCGATTTCTGGTCCACATGTGTTGATCTTTGCATTCATGTTGTCTTGGTTGATACAACGTCTCATACAGCATTACTGCCCACATCTATACTTATGGCAGCCTAGACAAATTTTATTATTATTGCCATTTTTACTCAGTGTTCTGGTCTATGTGGCATTTGTTGGTTTTGAGATTCCAGCGATCAGAACTTTATTGACTGCTTTGCTTGCAAGTATTTTTCTCTTCTTTCGTCAATCGATTCGCCCATTTAGCTTATTGATTTATAGTGCCAGTATATTATTACTTTTTGATCCTTTTAGTATTCTATCCGCTGGTTTTTGGCTGTCATATGGGGCCTGTTTTATTCTACTTAGAGTTTATCAGACCATTGCACAATTACCGCAAGATCAGCCGATTACGTGGACTCAAAAAATATTTTTAGCTGCTAAAGCTTTGGTTGAATCGCAATCTAAGATCTTTATCGCCTTATTACCATTAGTCTTGATTTTCTTTCAGCAAGTTTCTTGGATTGCACCTGTAAGTAACTTAATTGCAATTCCTTTACTTGGCGGTGTCGTTGTGCCATTAGATATTCTGGCTGCATGTATTTGGCTCATCATTCCTGCATTAGGGCAGTTTTTATTTCAAATTAATGATTTTGTATTATCTATATTGATGTCAATTTTAGACATCTTGCAAAATATTGCACCGCATTTATATGGGGTAAGTTATACACCCTTAATGATGGTATCTTTAATCCTTGGTATGCTTATTTTATTTATGCCGAGGGGGACGATTCCTAAAGCTTGGGCATTGATTTGTTTTTTACCTATATGTATAGGTGTAAAGACTCAACCTACGGTTTTAAATATTTTAGATGTTGGACAAGGGCAAGCTGTATTTTTACAACATCCCGAACAAATCTTTATGATTGATACAGGGGGCTCTTACAATGAAAATAAATTTAGTTTAGGCGAGCGGGTTGTTATTCCATTTATACGGCAACAAGGTGTACGCCACATCGACCATGTAATCTTATCTCATCTTGATCAAGACCATAGTGGTGCTTTCCCTATTATTCAAAAAAACTTTGAAATATCCCAAGTTCAGTCAAATGAATATGACCAAAAAATGCAGTTCAAAAACAATTTCTCATTTTGTCAGCAAGGTCAGCATTGGTCATATGAAAATCTAAAAGTTGAAATTCTATCCCCTAAATCAGATGAGCTTATTCATGCAAAGGATCAGCAAAATGAGTATTCCTGTATGGTGTATTTGCAGTTTCTAAATGCCCAACCTTATCAAAAATTTTTAATCATGGGAGATGCAGGTTGGGAGGCTGAATATAAATTAATGCAACAATATCCCGATTTAAAAGTAGATGTTTTGATCTTGGGACATCACGGGAGTAAACATAGTTCTGCTTATGATTTTTTAGCGACTTTAAAACCTAAGCTTGCGATTGCTTCGGCAGGGTTTGATAATCGTTATGGACATCCCAGTCAAGAGTTGAAAAAACGTCTACAGGCGCTACACATTCCATTGTTAACTACGGTTGAAGCAGGAACAATTCGTTTTGTTTTTGAAAATGGTAAGGTTGAGCTCAGACAGCAAAGACAGCAAATTAAATGGTTGGAAAGAAAATAACTTAAATATTGTAATATTTTCATATCACAATATTTATAGGATTAAAGTTGAGTATTTTCTTGCCGACGAACTTCAGCAACTTTTGCTAAAGCTTCGTTGACGTCAATATCATAAATTTTGCGTAAGCTAGGGTTCGCACTGAATCGTTTATAACTCCAGTGATAATGCATTGGAAGACGTTGGATTAAATTTTCCAAAGTCTGATGAATAATAAGCGTACCATCTTCGGCATTGCCTTCATAAATTTGAGGATTGATACGCTCGATATGCATGTCGAATCCACCTTGGTCATTCCTCAAAGCATAAAGGAATAAAGTTCGTGCTTTTGTTTTTTGAATTAACTTTGCGCTTAAACTACTCGATGCCAAGGGAATCCCAAAATACTTAATCATTTCACCACCGTGATCAGGGGTGTGATCAGGTAAAATAACAGTTGTACCACCTTGTTTTAATGCTTTAAAAATCTGACGAACTCCACTTTCATCAGTGGGTACTAAATTCGCTTGATTACGGCTACGTGCATCACGAACAAAACGATCAGCATCAGGATTTTTCACTGGCTTATAAAGGATGGTCATTTGAGTATGTTTGGATAACCATGCATTCATCACTTCCCAAGTACCCAAATGAGGCATAATCAGGACAAGTCCTTTTTTCTCTGCGAGGGCTTCGTGAAAATAATGCTCATTATGAATTTTGTGAATGCGCTGAATATTTTTCTCATTTGAAGCTCCCCAAATGCTCACAAATTCAAAATAAGAGGTTAGTTCATTTTTAATTGCTTGTTTTTTTAATTGATTTATTTCTTGTTGAGATGCTTCAGGAAATGCGATCTGTAAATTCAATTGTATAATTTTTGAGAGTTTAGAAAGCTGGAAACTATTGAGTAATCGTGCAACAAAACCTGCGATAAAACGACCTAATTGGAGTGGTTGATGACTCAGAAATTGGATGAGACGGTAATTACTATTTGTTGATTTGGGGTGTGCCATATATCAAACATTAAAAAAATTACAAGAGGAGAGTATAACGTATAAAATAATTATAAGTTAAAACAAGTTATTTAAACAGTTTTCTATAAATCAGCGTATATAATAAATTCACTTTACAATACATTGGATTGGAATCTTATGTCCGATTGGCCACCAAAACCACAAAATGAACCTACAAATAGCAATAATGTGACAGGCAAAGAATGGCAGATTTTAGAAAAAGCTGTTTTGGCTTCTGTCGAAGAACAACGCCGTAGTCGACGTTGGAGCATCTTTTTTAAATGCTTAGGTTTTGCGTATTTATTAATCGTATTGATCGCAATGAGCAAAGGCTGCTCAACTTCTGTAGAAAAATCAAATACGAATGTCAGCTCTGATCATTTAGCTGTGATTGATATTGTTGGAACTATTGATTCTTCTAGTGGTCAATCTACTGTCAATAGTGAAGACACCAATAAAGCATTAAATCGTGCATTTGAAGCCACTGGCAGTAAAGCGATTGCATTGAATATTAATTCTCCTGGTGGCTCACCCGTGCAATCTGATGAGATTTGGCAAGAGATTCGCTACCTTAAAAAACAACATCCAGATAAAAAAGTCTATGCTGTGATTGGTGATATGGGTGCATCGGGTGCTTACTATATTGCTTCTGCGGCAGATGAGATCATTGTAAACCCATCAAGTTTGGTTGGTTCAATCGGTGTGATTATGCCGAACTATGGTTTGAGTGGTTTAGCACAAAAACTTGGTGTTGAAGACCGTACTTTAACTTCTGGTAATAATAAAGACATTCTAAGTATGACTAAGCCAATTAATCCAGCGCAACAAGCACATGTGCAAGCTGTTTTAGATAATGTTCATACACATTTTATTAATGCAGTCAAAGAAGGTCGTGGAAAACGATTAAAGTCAAATGATCCTGCGGTATTTTCTGGTCTATTCTGGACGGGTGAACAGGCAATTGCATTAGGTGTTGCAGATCGTAGTGGTAGTATTACAACATTGATGCGCGATCTTAAAGTAGATCAGAAATTAGATTATACTGTTCAACGCAATCCTTTAGAGTCGATTTTAGGACGTATGGGTACAAAGATTGGTGAAGGAATTAGTAGTTCACTTTCTGCACAATTACAAACCCAACAAAATGCAAAAATACAATAATCATCAAGACTAGGCTGTGATCATTCACAGCCTTTTTTATTTTTAAACATAACTGGGCAGTTCTCCCTTTTAAATTGCAAAGCATTTGCAGCGCGAGATAATCGACCAATCAATATATAAATTTAAAGAAACGCTTATGAAACCTTTGATTCATTTTGCACATGCTAATGGTGTTCCATCTAAAGTTTATCAGAAGCTATTTGAGCAGTTAAAAGATCAATATGACATTATTTATGTTGCAGAGATTGGCACTGATAAACGTTATCCAATTACGCATGGGTGGAGGCATTTAGTTGATCAAATCATTGATAGTATCGTGCAACAATCACAAGGTCGAAAAGTAATTGGCTTGGGACACTCGTTAGGTTCTGTATTAACACTAATGGCATCTTATCGTCGTCCTGAGTTGTTTTCTCAAGTGATTATGCTGGACCCACCATTTATTATAGGTAAAGCATCATTTGCTTTTCATCTTGCTAAAGTTTTTCAACCTAAATTGGTCGATAAAATTACGCCAGCAGGTCTATCTGTACGTCGCCGTGATCATTGGGAGTCTCGTGAACAAGCAGCAGAACTTTTGGGCTCTAGAGGATTTTATCAACACTTTGATGCAGATTGCTTCCAAGCTTATATTCAGCATGCTTTGAGCAATGATCCATTAAAGGGTGGAGTGACTTTAACCATCCCGAAAGTGGATGAGGTTGCAATGTTTAGAACTACACCATCAATGTGGTGGTTACCTATGCCAAAACCTAGAGTACCTGTTCATTTGGTTGTTGGTCGTGATAGTGTGTTCTTAAAAGAAAAACTTCCTCAAGTTGCTAAACGGAAATTGGGTATTCCTTTTTCAATTGTTAATGGTGGACATATGTTCCCATTAGAGCATCCGACTGAAACTGTGGAAAAAATCAAAAGTTTGATTGATAAATAAGCTAAAAAATACGAAATTCAACCAAGTATGAGGTGATCAAAACTTGGTTGAATTAATGGACAATAAGAAATGCGCTTTATTCAAATAATTTATCAAGAAGAACAATGGAAAACTTATGGTGTAGCTGTATACATGTTAGGTATTCTATTTTTCTATGGGATAGAATATTTTTATTATCAAAATAACCAACAATTGTTATGGCTAAGTTTGAACACCTCTGTTGGGCGCTTGGTTCAACACCCTTACATTTACTTATTCTTAATTGTAGATGTTCTTCCAATCTTAGCCTTATTTTTGCTTTCGCAACAATAATTTGAAAAATATTTTAAGTGGTGTGTTTATTTTTTTATTATTCCAATTGATTTGTATTACTTTTGGGAAATTGGTCTTCCTCTAAACCTATTATGCTTCAATTTATCTTCATTATCCTTATATAGAAAAACAGTGAAAATTTAAAAATTGAATTATAAAAAACACATCCGAAGATGTGTTTTATTTTTAGAATTGAGCAAATTGAATTGGTCGTTCTAAAGGTTTTTTATTGAAATATGCTTGACCATTTGTCCAAGTGAGTTGACCATTACATAACCATTCTGCAACTTGAGGGTAGATGAAGTGTTCAAGCTCATGCACACGTTGTGCTAGGCTTTCTACATTATCATGCAAACTCACTTGAATGGCGGATTGCGCTATACTTTGTCCTGCATCTAGTTCAGCAGTGACAAAATGAACGGTACAACCATGCAAGCGATCTCCAGTATTTAATACACGTTGATGGGTATTAATTCCTTTATAAAAAGGCAGCAGAGAAGGGTGGATATTTAACATTTTACCTTGCCATTGACTGACAAAGTTTGGCGTTAAAATACGCATAAAACCTGCAAGGATAACTAAGTCAATTTCCCAAGCAAGCAATTGCTGATGCATAGCATCGTCAAAGCTTTCTCGATTTGGATAATCTTTATGTGAAATAACAGCGGTTGCAATATTGGCTTTCTCAGCACGCTGCAATGCATATGCATCAGCTTTATTTGAAAGTACACCAATGATTTGCCCTGAGAGATTTGCATCTATCAGGGCCTGTAAGTTGCTACCGTTGCCTGAGACAAGGACAGCAATTCTCATTATGCAAAGATCACGCGAATTTTTTCGTCTGCACCTTCAACTGATTCAGCATTTTCTTGGATATAACCAATTTTCCATGCTTTTTCGCCTTGAGTATTTAATACATCAATGGCTTTATCAGCTTCGCTTGCATCAACAGCGATTACCATGCCAACGCCACAGTTAAATGTACGATACATTTCAAAGCGTTCTACATTACCTTCACGTTGTAACAACTGGAATAATTCAGACCATTCCCAGCTTGACTCGTCAATTACAGCTTGAGCGCCATTCGGAAGAACACGCGGTAAGTTACCCGGTAAACCACCACCCGTGATGTGAGCCATGGCATGCACGTCAACTTGTTTGCAAAGTTCTAAAACAGGTTTTACATAAATGCGAGTCGGTTCCATTGCAACATCTGCAAGTGGGCGACCATCAACGATTTGAGTTAAATCAACGTTCTTAACATCTAAAATTTTGCGTAGTAATGAGTAACCATTAGAGTGCGCACCACTTGATGCAACACCGATAAGTACATCACCAGATTTTACTTTAGTGCCATCAATAATTTTACTATGCTCAACTACACCAACAGCGAAACCAGCAAGATCGTAATCTTCGCCTTCATACATACCTGGCATTTCAGCAGTTTCACCACCAACAAGTGCACAGCCAGCAAGTTCACAACCTTTACCAATACCCGTTACTACATTTGCTGCAACATCAACATTCAAATGACCTGTTGCATAGTAGTCTAGGAAAAATAATGGTTCAGCACCACAAACAAGTAAATCGTTTACACACATTGCAACAAGATCTTGACCAATCGTGTCGTGACGATTTAGATTTAACGCTAAACGTAATTTTGTACCTACGCCGTCTGTGCCAGAAACCAATACAGGTTCTTCATAGCCTTTTGGAATTTTGCATAGTGCGCCAAAACCACCTAAACCGCCCATGACTTCAGGACGAGTGGTACGCTTAGCGACAGATTTGATACGATCGACCAGTGCGTCGCCCGCTTCAATGTCGACGCCCGCATCTTTATAGCTTAAACCAGTATTTGGGGTAGAAGTTGAGTTGCTCATAGTGAAGTCTCCGCATTGGCGGCAGATTATAACCTGAATATACGAAACTCTTATGTTATTTATGCTCGAAAATGCTATCTTTAATTAAATTTTTTTCCCATTTATAACGATTACACGAAAAAAGGCTAGATTTTATGCAAGATCAGGTACTACGTCGTATCTTTATCCTCGCAGGACTCGCATTACTACTTTGGGTGTTGTATCTATTAAAACCAGTTGTATTACCATTTGTTGGCGCTTTTTTTATTGCCTATCTCTTTAGTCCCCTTGTAGATGTCCTTGTAAAAATTAAATTACCTCGTTGGTTGGCGATCAGTCTCGTCTTTGTTGGGATTGGCGTAACCTTAACAGTTGTTTTATGGTTCCTTGTCCCATTGGTTTGGAAGCAATTAATCTATGCGCGAGATAGTATTCCAGCAGGTATACATTGGGTAAATGCGACATTTCTACCTTGGGTATCCCATACTTTTAATGTTGTTCCAATGGAGTTGGATACAGAACAGATTTCTAAAGCAATTATGGAATACATTCAAACGAATTACAGTGCAGATAGTATTCAAGCCATGGCTTTACGTTTAGCACAATCTGGTTTGAATTTTATTCAATTAGGTGGCGTATTTATTTTGATTCCTATCATTTCATTCTATTTCTTACTTGATTGGGAAAGAATGTTGCAAAGTATGCGTCGTTTAATACCTCGTCCATATGAAGAATCAACTTTAGTCATTGTTCGTGAATGTCATAGTGTGCTTGGAGCGTTTGTTAAAGGTCAGTTCCTCGTAATGCTGCTATTAGGAATAGTGTATGCCGTTGGCCTGCAAATCATTGGTTTAGAAGTGGGTTTAATTATTGGAATGATTGCTGGTTTGGCCAGTATTATCCCTTATCTAGGCTTTGGTGTTGGTATTATCGCAGCCGTGATTGCTTCATTATTCCAGTTTGGTCTTGATTGGATGCAGTTACTTTTAGTGGGTATTGTATTTATGATTGGGCAAATGGTAGAAGGATATATTTTGCAGCCTTTCTTACTTGGTGACAAAATTGGTCTATCTCCTGTTGCTGTTGTATTTGCGGTACTAGCTGGTGCTCAACTGGGTGGTTTTTTAGGGATGCTGATTGCTTTGCCTGTAGCGGCTGTTATCGTCGTGTTACTTAAACACGCAAGAGATAATTACGAAAAAAGTCGATTTTACGGATCTCCAATTGAGGTCAGTATTCAACATGGTGAAATTCAACGTATAAATGTGGATGCTGGTGATGTAGAACTTGATATTGAGATTAAAAACTCTCAAGATAGTGAAACTTCACATTCAAATGATCTAAAGTAATTGAGGAACAAATTAACGATATGCGTCAACTACAACTCGATATAGAACCACAGCTCGATGCGCGAATTAGCGATTTTTCGGGGCCAGGGTGGGGTCATGTAGTTGATGCGATACGACAGTTACATACTGGACTGGTAAATCGCTTTTATGTTTATGGCGGTGCTGGTACTGGTAAAAGCCATTTACTCTCTGCAATTTGTGATTCATATTTAGAATTGGGTCGTCGTGCAATAAAAGTCTCATTATTAGAATTATTAGATGCACCAATTGAAGCGATTACTTCATTAGAGTTTTATGATTTAGTGGCATTAGATGATATTGATGCAATTAGTGGTGTACCTCATTGGCAAAAAGCTGTTTTTCATTTAATGAATAATCATGATGGACAACTGGTCTTTTCATCTCGTGTAGCACCGATAGAATTAAAATTAGAATTACCTGACTTACAGTCGAGACTGACTCAAGCGGTCAGTGTCAAAGTGCCAAATGGAAGCTCATATACAGATCGACAGGCTTTATTACACTCTGTTATGACGAGGCGAGGAATTCATTTTGACCAACAAATTATTGATTATTTGTTGAGTAATGGGCCACATCAAGCTTCCATTCTATTACAGACACTTGCCCAACTTGAAAAGATGTTGAAAGGTGAGAAAACAAAGCTCTCAAATACAACGATTAAGCAAATTTTTGCTCTGATTGATGAATATCACTAATCGCATAAAATTTCTTGAGTAATTTTGACAGCTATGACAAAGTACGCACAAAGGAATGTGGTTGCAAATTTGTAGTTTGCAATACTAAGAAAAATGAAAATAGAAGGAGAACGGTATGCTCAAACGGACGCTTGCCTGCGCTTTATTTGCGATTACTGGACATGTATATTCTGCGGATATTCAAGTTACAACATTAGTTGATGAAGACAAAGATGATACCGTTTGTTCATTACGTGAAGCTGTAACATTCTTAAATAATCGTACCCAAAAAGAATTTGAAAATGGTTATCATGGTTGCGGTAATAAAGATGCTTCATCGATTATTATCCTAGATCGTGATAAAGAGTATACTTTGAGTAAAGCACTTGAAGTTAAAGCTGCAATGACAATTAAAACTGCTGCTAGTACAAGCTTTAATGACACAAAGAAAGGTTTAAATAACGCTACTATTAAAATGATAGGCGCAGAAAGCCTATTTATTGTTGATGATAATGATGTTGAAAAAGATCCATTAATTGTTAACTTTAATGAATTAAATTTAAAAGGATCATCCCAAAAAGTAGTTGAAGGTGGTTTGATTTCAAATCGAGAAATATTAACAATTCAATACTCTAGATTGATGGATGGTAATGCAAGTTTAGGCGGTGCTATTTACAATAAAGGTTTACTATCTGACAAGAAAACTGCAGGTGTTGTTAGTGTAAGTAATAGTATTTTTGAAGGTAATAAAGCTGATCAGGGGGCGGTCATTTATAGTGAGGTTCCTCGTTATATTATTACTCAATCAGTGATAAAGAATAATGAAGTAAAAGCAAATGGAAGTATTTTATATGTACAAAATGCTTATAGTGATACTGCGATTTCGAACGCCTTAACATTAACAGCATTTGGAATCAGAAATTCTACCATTTTTAATAATAAGGGAGGCTATGTAGCAAATATTCGAGGGGGAATGGTCATCAATAATATTACGATGATTTATAATGATGCTGGACTATATTTGCAAGCTCCGAAATGGATTTCAACCCCTGCTACTGACACAAAACCCGCTGAATTAGAGAATGGTGCGTTTATTTCAAATAGTATCATAGCTAAAAATAATAAAAACTGTGTTGCAGATAGTAATGATTCTTCAGTTATTCAAAGTAATTTGACAGAGGTGGATTGCAATCGTAATGCACCCGCTGGACTGCCAAATTTTCTATTAAACACTGATTTGATCGCAGGTGGAAAAGTGGAGGGGGATTGTGATTTACCTCAGGACAAAGGATTATTATGTCCTTATACGACTCCCAAAGATCAAATGTTAGGTTTTTTTCAACCAAGATTATTAACTTCTTATAATTCATTGTCTGACTCTCTAATCATTAATAAGGGGAGGATTTTTAGCGATGGAACAAACAAGGGGGCTATTAGTTGTGAAACTTCTGATCAACGAGGTAAAGTGCGCAGTGTTTATAGTGAACTATGTGATCTAGGTGCGATTGAGTTGGTAGTAAATCGTAATGATGTAGAAATTGCTGGGCAAGATATTCTATATGGTCAAATCGCAAAGTTTAGTATTGCGAATAGTTTATTGGATGGTGAATTAGTTGATCCTGAGGCGTGTAAAATAATATTTAAGAGTGATACAGATGCTAACGGATTACCATGGCAATCAGGTTGTCTTAATATTGAACAGACTGAAACAAAGTCAAAAGGTAAATTAACAATAGATTCAAAAGGGAATATTGTCTATGTGCCAAATGGTAATTGGCATGGTGCAGATAAATTTAATATCCGTGTAATCACTACAATCACTAGGCTTAATGACCCTTCAAATTACTATATTGATATTCCTACGACAATTGTCCAAGATCCGCCAAATAATTTTCAAAATAAAACTGTAAATGTTGGCAGCATGGATTTTGGATGGATTTTAATGGTGTTTGGTTTAATTGGATTGAGACGTTTTAAATCATAATCAAGGATGATAAATGAGATGAAAAATTATAAGAAAACCTTATTAACGTTAATGGTTGTTTCAGCTATGCCATTGTTAGCTGCAACAAATAGTGCAACAGCACCAATTAAAGTGACTACCTTTAATGATGAAAATAAAGAAGATTCTCTTTGTTCAATCAGAGAAGCTTTAGAGGTTGCAAAAACGCGTGTATCTGCACATGGTTGTGTTGTTGCGGATATTTATTCTAATACTCAAGATATCCAATTAGAAGCGGGTGAATATACATTAAAAAGTGAATTAACACCTGACTCAGAAGTGAGAATATGGGGAGCAGCTCCAGCTAATTGGAATGAAAAAAATGTTCTAATTAATGATGTTGCGAATCAATATCCTGCACAAGTTGAAATTAAGACGACTATCAAAGCAGAGAATTCTCGAATTTTTAATACAACTGCTGGTAAGAACCCTTTAACTTTAACGAATTTAATACTTGCGAATGGTGTTGCGCCTAATCAGGGAAATGGTGGTGCAATTTATGCTGGTGCAAATATTACCTTGCAAAGTATTAAGGTATTAAACTCTAAAGCAACTACTGGTGCAGGTGGGGCAATTTATCTAGCTGGACTAGCTGCTTCGGCTACAATTTCTAAAAGTTTATTTGAAGGTAATGACGCTACAATTGGTAGTGTAATTGCAATGGCTTGTAAGAATGATAATCTATATTCGCAAAGAAATATAAGTTTTACAGCAAGTAGTCTGATAAAAAATGGATCGGATACTTCATTAAGTATGATGGAGTTCTGTGGCTTGCCTGCAGTGATGTTGGAGGCAAATACAATTGCTAAAAATACAGCTAATTCGACTCACGGCAACTTAATAAAATTTTCTGGTGATACAAAAGCTGGATCGGAAGATCAAAACAATTCAACAATATTAAGTAGCGGTAGTGCATTAGCACTAACAAGTAACACTATTGTAGAAAATAAAGCATATACAACTTTTCTATATGATAAGATTGGTATAAAGACTTTGCTTTTTAATATAATTGCTTATAATTCAGGAGCATATTCTTGTCGTTATTTGTTGGGTGATGCTTCAAAAGAAGAGAATGTGGGAATTGGTGCTATCTATAATGCATTTTCATTATTAAATAATGGCAAATGTGATTTACCCGCAGAGCTAAATAAAGCTAATACAACAAACATTGATTTAACCAATGTTCCTATGGATACTGTATTAAGTTCAATGGCCCCAGCATCTCAATATACTGCTTTTTTACCAATGTATTATCCAAAAAGAATAACACAAGCAGGAGCCGATAAGCAGGATTTAGTGAATGTAAGTGGTGAAGGTACAACTGGTTGTAGTGAATATGATCAACGTGGATTAGCTAGATTCGCTGATAGAGCATTATTTTATCAACCTGACGCAAAAAATACTTGTGATATTGGTTCGGTAGAGTTGATGCGGCTAACAGCTGGTGATATTAATAGCATTACTAATGGATCATTAAGTCAATTAATAAGTGATTATAAGACTCAAAATGATTATTTTGATAATCTAGTTAAGAATCCGAATGATCCAGAATATCTTACTTACTATAAATATCGCTTGGAGCAATATAAAAAATTAGTTGAATATTACGATAAAAAAGAAAATTTGAAATATCGAGCTATTTATATTGATTTGCAATCATTTAAACTTCCATTACCACATGAGGTTGCTTTATCTGATGAAAGTCACCGATTAGATTTTTTTAGTCCGGAATTGTATGATATTGAGGTAGAAACAATAGGCGTCGGTAGTACTATTGAGGGGAAACTAAATTTTCGCAAAGACGAAAATTTAGTTTGTAGTTGGGTCCCTGAAATTCAACAAATTATTGTATATAGAAAAGATGATGCAATTACACAGGATGGCGAGCAAGCTTTATGTAGTTACACCATCAAATATAAAACTGATCATACAATTCAGACGAAAGGCTTAATTAAAGCCTCATTTACAAATCAAGCACCTGAAGCTAAAGATACATCTGTGACATTAAAGTATCAGCAAAAAGAAATCGCAAAATTGAATCTTTTAGAACTAGCTAACGATGCAGGTGATACAGGCCCAGGTGGTAAAGGTCCTGAAACAAAACCTAATAAGTCAGACTTTTGGATAAATGAAGATGGGTTAGAATTACCGATAAGATTATCGAACGTCCCAACAAAAAATCTAATAGTTACTGCTGATCGTAAAGGTAAATGTCCTCCGCCTGATCAAAAAGAAACGTGTTATGGTGGAAATATTTATATTCAAGAAGTAAATACTTTTAATCCATTTAATTATTCGTTTAATTATCAAGTTTATGATAATGATGAAACACCAAAACTTTCAAATTTAGCAACTGTAAACGTAATTAGTACAGCAACTACCTCGGATGATACTCGACCTGCGAAAAGCGGCGGAGGAAGTATGGGTATCTTCTCTGCATTAGGTTTGTTGGGTTTACTAGCATATCGTCGTTATAAAAAGTAAGAGTGAATAAAAAGAGCGCTTTTAAAGCGCTCTTTTTTATATGTTCAAATTATAAATTAAATGTATACCACTAAAGAGAAATTCATATAAAAACAATTAGTGTTCAGAATATTTGCTTAAATATTCTTCACGGATGTTCACTTTATCTTCGGCACTGGCATTTTGCATACGTTTACGCAAAGTGTTCCGTTCGTGAGTTCCCAGTTTTTGCCAAACATTACGCATTTTTTGTTTTTCATCTTCTGGAAGCTGAGTAAACCATTCCATTCTTTGTTGAAGCTGAGAGCCCTGATCAGTTGGGATTTCTTTTAAACTTTGATAACGTTGAATAAGAACACGTTGTTCTTCTGGAGATAAATCATCCCAAGCTTCTTCTGTAGTTGGTTTATTTGATTTTGAGAACACCCAAAAACGCTCAGAACCAGCAAAACTTGTTTGAAGTAAGCTGAGTGCACACACAACAATTGCTATTTTCTTAGCTGCCATGTGGAACTTTATCCTCACCAAGTACCATCAACATTTCCATATCTTCAACCATTTGTGGTGAAAGTTTTGGATTTACAACGACCTGACTTTGTGGCTTATCGTTCAGTTGTAGAGAGTTTGGTAATACAACGATACCAGTAAGAGCTGCTGCTAAAGCAAAGCCTCCCATTTTCCAGAGGCTGTAATAAGAGGTTGGTTTCTTTTGAACAGTATCTAGAACATGGTTCATCACTAACATTTTTTTGTGATGTTGCTCTTTTGCTAGTTGATCGAGTTTGGAAGTCACTGATTTAGTGAACTCATCTTTATTCATTTGATGACCCTCCCGTATGTGGATTTAAATGCTCTAAAGCAATTCTAAGCCCTTGGATTGCACGATGATAATGGGTTTTTACACTACCTTCACTGCAATTCATAATTTGAGCGGTGGTTGCCGTATCAAAACCTTCCCAAGCTCTTAACATAAATGCTTGCTGTTGACGTACTGGTAATTGGTTGATGGCAGCCTGAATTTCATCCATTGTGACTTCTTGGTTCAGAAATTCAAATGGATTGGGGGTAGATTCATCTACGACATCAATAATTTCATCATCATCGTCTAAGCTAATTTTTTTGAATAATGAGAAAGGAGTTGCTCGACGCGCTTCTTTGCGCCTCCAATCCTGTAATTTGTTATTTAAAATGGTATAAAACAATGGATACCATTCTTCAATACTTTTATCTGAATACGATTTATGCAATGAAATAAAGGCTTCTTGTACCAAATCCATTGCAATGCCTTGTTGTCCCTGAGTTGCACTTTCCATCATCACAAGTGCACGACCTGTAACGTCTTGCATAAAAAAACGCAGACGTTGTTCAACAGTACTACAATCAGTACCATTTTCAGTTCGAGCCTGTTTCGGTGCTAAATCCATAGAGATGGAAAATCCTGTCATGGATACCCACCATTATTTCAATTCATTAATCATATAACGTTGAAAATGGTGGATGCGTTGACAACTTAAGCAATTATTTTATGAGTGTAATGGATTTTTTCATTAAAAAATCGTATTTAAAATAATTTAACGTTTTTATTGGCGTTGGCGAACCATTTCAAAAAAGCAAATTGATCCAGCGATGGCAACATTTAAAGATTCTTGCCCGCCCGGTTGAGGAATAGTAACAGCCTGAGCATGTTCTAGGGCATAGTCACTTGCACCTTGTCCCTCATTACCTAAAATCCAAACACATGCTTGCTTTAAATCTTTGCTATACAAGCTAGTTGAACGATGTGAACTCGTTACAAACACAGGAATTTGAAACTTTGGAAGAATGTCGGTTAACTGAAAATTCTCAAAACAATGTACGCTAAAATGGGCACCCATTCCTGCGCGTAATACACGTGGGGACCAAAGAGAAGCTGAACCTTGCGTACAAATTACTTGCTTAATGTTGGCTGCGGCAGCCGAACGCAATAGCGTACCAACATTTCCAGGGTCTTGCACATTTTCTAAGATTAAGGTATCAGCTTTAAAATCAATTGTTAATGATGTTTTAGGGAGATCGACAATTGCTAAACAAGGCAGAGTTGTACCTAAAGTACTTAAATCTTTATACAGTACTTCACTAATGACAAAAATATGTCCCTGGTGTAATTCAATCACCTTTTGTAATTCAGGATGATCGAGAGCTTGTTCAGTCGTAAATAATGAAAAGATTTTTTTATGTTGTTGTAGCCATGCTAAACACAGATGAGTACCTTCTAGAACAGTTTGCTGATGTTTCTTTCGAGCACTATTGAGTTCGATCAGCCCACGCAAATGTTTGATTTTTGCATTGTCTTTTGATTCTAGAAAAATAACAGCCATAATATAAAGATCCAAAAGGACATTATAAGATGATCATAATGCCCTGAATATAAAAGTAATTAGTGGTAGCTTGTTACGCGTTCCACTTCATTTTTAGAGCCAATTATAACAGGAACACGTTGGTGTAATTCTGTTGGTTGAATATCCATAATGCGAACACGTCCTGTCGTAGAGGCACCACCAGCTTGTTCAATTAACATGCTCATTGGATTTGCTTCATACATTAAACGCAAACGACCTGCTTTTTTAGGATCTTTGAGATCATAAGGGTAGAGGAAGATGCCGCCACGACATAAGATACGGTGAATATCACCGACCATACATGCAACCCAACGCATATTGAAATCTTTTTCACGGACTGATGTTTTACCCGCTAAAAGTTCGTCAATATAGCGTTTCACTGGATTTTCCCAATGACGTTGATTTGATGAATTGATAGCGAATTCTTGTGTATCTACTGAAACTTGTACTTGATCCGTAGTAAGTAGGAAGGTTTGAGTGGTTGGATCGAAAGTAAAGAATACAACACCTGCACCTACGGTAAGCGCTAACATGGTCGAAGGACCATAAAGCACATAACCAGCCGCCACTTGCTCAGTACCCGCTTGCATAAAATCTGCAGATTGAGTGACTGCATTTTTAGCGGGAAGAATAGAGAAAATTGTACCGACACACATGTTGATGTCGATGTTGCTTGAACCATCGAGTGGATCGAATAACACTAAATATTTGCCATTTTCTTGGGCAGGTGTGAAATCATCCAATTCTTCAGAAGCTAATCCACCTACTTGCGGATGCGCTTTTAATGCATCAATAAGATAGTCGTTAGAAATGACATCTAATTTCTTTTGAGTTTCACCTTGTACATTTTCGTTGCCAGCACTGCCTAAAATACCAGCTAAAGCACCTTTTTGTAGTGCTTGGTCAATGGTTTGGCATGTTGCCGCGATTGTTTCAATGACTTGTGCCAATTCTGGTGTCAAATTCCCTTTTTGTTGTTCTAAATATTGGGATAATGTAAGGTTTGACATATTGAATTGCTCCGATTTAGCCGCATCAAAAATTGATAAAAAGAATGTCGCTATTCTAGATGAGATCGCTCGAAAAATAAAAATTATCTTACTTTATTTATGTTGCTTTTGTGATTACAAGCATTCTATTACATGCTATGTTGATTGCATACTAGACAGGAAGTTTGGAGAGGAACGATGTCAACCAAAAATTTTGAAGCTACCCCTACGCCAAGTGAATCGATTAGCTTAGATACGATTTCGAAAGAAAGTGTGAAAGATGCTTGGAAAGAGTATGAAGCGAAGCCTGAGTACAAAGAATTTAATAAGCACGATATGATTGAGTCGATGCAACCTCAGTCGAAGCAAAAATCTTCATCTTAATCAAAATAAAAATGCTCACATTGTGAGCATTTTTATTGCAAATCCGAACATTATTTTAATAATGGTGGCACTGCTTCATAATTAATTTCTACGCGACGATTTTCTTTCCACGCTGCTTCGTCATGACCTGGGTTTACAGGTGCTTCTTTACCGTAGCTCACGGCTTCTAACTGCTGTGGGTTGACACCATTGGTAATCAAGAAACTTTCGACCGCTTTTGCACGACGCTCACCTAAAGCCATATTGTATTCACGCGTACCACGTTCATCCGTGTGACCTGTCAATGCCACCCGAGAATTAGCATTTGCAACAAGGAACTGTGCATGTGCTTGAAGTGTTTGATAGTCATCATTTGATAGATCGCTGCTATCGTAATCAAAGTGAACAACACGTTTCGCTAAAAATGCTTTGTTCGCAGCAGTTACCCCTTTTGATGAAGCGCCAGCCAAGTTCTGTGCATTCAATGCAGCATCTTCACTTAGTCCGTCAGTGCTTACCGTGGTTGATGTATTAGGTGCTGTATTGCCTGCTGTGATTTCAGCAGCAGGTTTACGACTCGCACAACCCGTGAAAGCAATCGTCGCAGCTAAGAGTGGAAGTGTTAGGTATTTAATATTCATGTGATTCTCCAATCAATCAAATTTATTTTGGTGCCCAAGCGGGTTCACGGACTTCACCTTGTTCGCTTGGTAAATTCATACGGAATCGACCATCTGTAGACATAATAGAGAGTAAGCCGCGGTTACCCTCACGTGTTGCATAAACAACCATCTGCCCATTCGGAGAGAAACTTGGTGACTCATCCAGACTGGTTGGTGTCAATATATTAGTGATCCCTGTATTAATATCTTGTAATGCGACTTTGTAATTACTGCCACTTGGTCGATGAACTAAAGCAATTTTTTTACCGTCAGCACTTAACGTGCCGCGTGCATTAAATGCACCTTTGAAGGTAAGGCGTTTAACTGAACTATCATCAAAACTGTAGCGATAAATTTGAGGAGAACCGCCACGATCTGAGGTGAAAATAAATGATTTTCCATCAGGTGCATAACGTGCTTCGGTATCAATTGCTGAGTCATTGGTCATACGCTGTAGTTGGCGCGTATTTAAATTCATCTGATAAATTTCAGGATTACCATGCATAGATGCTGTGAACAACATAGATTGCCCATCGGGCGAGAAGCTTGGTGCACCATTTAAGCCTTTGAAGCTCGCTAAAACCTCACGTTGACCCGTTGCTAAATCCTGAATGTAAATTGCAGGACGTTTAGTTTCGAAAGAGACATAAGCAATCTTTTTAGCGTCAGGTGTCCATGTTGGAGAAAGGATTGGATCTCGTGATGACAGTACCGTTTTAGGTTGTTCGCCATCCGTATCAGCAATTTGTAATGTATAGCGTTGAGCAGGGGTTTGTGGATTGCGTAATACATAGGCAATACGACCGCTGAAATCACCCGCAATACCAGTTAGTGCTTGGTATATCGCATCACTGATCATATGCCCAGCTTGACGAACACGAGAGCTTGGTACAGTCAGCACTTCATTTAATAAATATTGTTGTTTTTGTACATCATAGAGTTGGTAATGGATTTCAAATGTATTCGCATCGATGGTTTTAATTTGACCAACCACCACATATGGCACACCAGCATTTTGCCAATCACCAGCTTGGATTTGGTTGATGCTTGCAGTTGCAGGTAAGTTTTGAGATGCGCTTGTGAATCGACCTGAACGATTTAAATCATTTTCAATGATTGGATAAATCGCACTGTCATTTGTAAAAGGGATAATTGCAATTTTTGGCGCTTGTTCGGGTGCTTTTGCAATTTCAAGGTGAAGTTGTGCAAAAGTTGCTGTTGGAACAATTGCGCTAATAGCAGTCAAAACTGCTAAGGAGATGAGATGTGTACGAGTCTTGTCCATAGTTACAATTACTTATGTTCGTATTTTTGTGGCTGTTGATTATTTAACATAGTTACATGCTTTGTGCTATGACAGGCATGTAACTATTCACGATAAATTACTATTTTGCTGTGAAACTTGAAGTAAAGCTTCTCGCCTCACGACGGGCATCAGAATCTTCTGGCATTGGATAAGGTGCGGCGGCACGAACTGCTGCTTCTACACTGGCTTTTACATCTGGATCACTAGAATTTACAATCACAGATAAAACAGCACCACTATCACTAAGTGTTACACGGGCTGTTGCTTTTTGTCCTGTTGAACCAGAAGGGACATTCCAAGCTCTTTCAATTTTATTTGTGAAATCACGTTTGGCAGTCGAAGCAATTCTTTTCGAATCTGCCTTTTTCTGAGCTGCCTCTTGCTCTGCCTTTTTAGCAGCAGCGGCTTTTGCATCTGCTTCGGCTCTTTCGGCATCTGCTTTATCTTTTGCAGCTTTATCAGCAGCGGCTTTGTCTTTTGCAGCTTTATCAGCAGCGGCTTTGTCTTTTGCAGCTTTATCAGCGGCAGCTTTGTCTTTTGATGCTTTGTCAGCAGCGGCTTTGTCTTTCGCAGCTTTATCGGCAGCGGCTTTGTCTTTTGCAGCTTTATCAGCAGCGGCCTTGTCTTTCGCAGCTTTATCGGCAGCGGCTTTGTCTTTTACAGCTTTATCAGCAGCGGCCTTGTCTTTCGCAGCTTTATCGGCAGCGGCTTTGTCTTTAGCTGCTTTATCAGCAGCGGCCTTGTCTTTAGCAGCTTTATCAGCAGCGGCTTTGTCTTTAGCAGCTTTATCAGCAGCGGCTTTGTCTTTAGCAGCTTTATCAGCAGCGGCTTTGTCTTTAGCAGCTTTATTGTCTTTAGCAGCTTTATCAGCAGCGGCTTTGTCTTTAGCAGCTTTATCAGCAGCGGCTTTGTCTTTAGCAGCTTTATCAGCAGTAGCTTTGTCTTTTGCAGCTTTATCAGCAGCGGCTTTGTCTTTAGCAGCTTTATCAGCAGCGGCTTTGTCTTTAGCAGCTTTATCAGCAGCGGCTTTGTCTTTTACAGCTTTATCAGCAGCGGCTTTGTCTTTTACAGCTTTATCAGCGGCAGCTTTGTCTTTTGCAGCTTTATCAGCGGCAGCTTTGTCTTTTGCAGCTTTATCAGCAGTAGCTTGTTCTGTTTGACGTTTTACTTCTTCATCTGCACGTTGTTTTGCGGCAATTTTGCTTTGTTCTTCTGCTTGTTTTGCTTGGGCTGCTTCTTTTGCTTTTTGTTTTGCATCAGCGAGTTGCTGTGCAGTAGGCGTTGGTGGAGTGACAGGAACATTTTCAGGTTGAGTATTATCTACAACAGGGCTTAATATTTCTTCCGCTTGATTTTCAGCAGTCGTTTCCTGTTCTACAGGTTTTGCCATCGGTGGTGGTAAATCTTCTGGCTTGATGAGAACAGTCGTCAGTTTTTTCGGTTGCTCAGGCGGTTTACTTAGACCTAAGAAAAGCAAGCCAACAATCGCAATTGCATGTACCCCAAGGGTAAAACCTAGCGCAATTGCATTTTGTTTAAAAGGTGGCTCTTGAAATTTTTTCATAACTTACTTTAATGGCTCTGTCAGTAAACCAACTTGAGTTAAACCGGTTTCTTGTAAACTAGCCATGAGTGATACAACCTCACCATAGGGGCGAGATTTATCACCATTCACTAATACGGTGAGTTGTTTATTTTCTTGTTCCGCTTGCTTTTGAGCATCACTCAAAATAGCTTCAAGCTGCTCAAGTGAAAGAGGTTCACTATCTTTATGATCTTGGTATTGCAAATAAATATTGCCATCTTTGCCAATCGTTACCATTGCAGGCATGTCTTTCGATTCGATAGGATTATTATTCGCTTGGGGCAAATCAACTTTGATGCCGCTGGTAATCATAGGTGCAGTGACCATAAAAATGACTAAAAGTACCAACATAACGTCAATATAGGGTACAACGTTCATATCACTTTTCAGTGGTTTTTTAATGCGTTCAAAACGCCCAGATCGTTGAATTGCCATTATGCATCTTCCTGTGTCGATCCAATCGCTTGACGCTGTAAAAGAGCGACCATTTCTTCTGCGAATAACGCACGATCTGAGTAAATAGATTCACCTTTCGCTGTGAAGTGGTTAAAAGCCAGCACAGCAGGAATTGCTGCAAATAAACCGATTGCCGTTGCAATAAGTGCTTCAGCAATACCCGGTGCTACGGTTGCCAAAGTAACTTGATCAACGGCAGCAAGGCCAATAAAGGCATTCATAATGCCCCAAACCGTACCGAATAAGCCGATATAAGGCGCAACAGAACCAATACTTGCAAGCGCTCCTAAACCTTGTTCTAAACCGCCTTGATCACGACTTAGACCGACACGAAGAATACGTTCAGTACCTTCAATGGTTTGATTGGCATCTGCTTTGCGTTTTTGTAGTTTAAAAAACTCACCTAAACCTTGATAAAAAATATCTTCTAGGCCACTACGTTTCGAGTTTAACTGAGCATTATTGTAGAGCGTGTTTAATTCGGCACCTGACCAGAACATTTTTTGAAAATGCTCATCATCTTGAGCTGCTTTTTTAAAACCCATATGTAATTTGGCAATTAAATACCAGCTGAAAATTGACGCTAGTAATAAGATCAACATGACCAATTGCACGACTGGGCTGGCTTGTAAAATCAGGTCAGAAATATGTAGAGAAGATTCTAAATTAGTTGCCATAAGTCACTGTGCCGAAAAGTTTATTTTTAGTCCTGTGCTAATTCTTTTTGAATCAGATCACGTATTTCTTCAGGAAGTCTACGTGGCATGAGTTCTTTGTTTAAACATGCCAACGTAACCTCACCTGAAGCCAGCAAGATTTCACCACGATAAATATTTTGTTGCAACACAAAAGATGCGGCTTTACACGAAATAACACGTGCTGTAACGGTAATTAAGTCATCCATTAATATTGGACGTACATATTTCACCTGAATTTGATGTACAACGAAGTTGTAGTCTTGTTGATGCCAGTAATGATCGACGCCCGCTGCACGTAGCCATTCAGTACGTGTACGTTCCATAAAACGAATGTGATTGGCATGGTAAACGATACCGCCTGCATCTGTATCTTCGATATATACACGAATATTAAATTCAAAATGATTAGCCATATCCTTAACCTATTTCTGCATACTGCGAGCAATTGAGGGAATGATATTGCGTCAATGATAGGATGGGAATAGTAATAAATAACATATTAGACTTCTTTCATAATTGTTTAGACCCTCTTTATTTTCTTCTATTAAGGAGAAAATAAAGGATTTATAAAAGAAACCTAATAATTTCATTCTGGCGGTGCCATACCAAACTGTAAATAAGCCATATTGGTTGCAATACGACCACGTGCAGTACGCATGACATAACCTTGTTGGATTAAATAAGGTTCGATTACATCTTCAAGTGTTCCGCTATCTTCAGCCATCGCGGCTGCTAAAGCTTCAACACCTGTTGGACGACCTTCAAAACGCTCAAGTAACATACTGAGATAACGACGGTCTAAAGTATCTAAACCATCTTTATCTACATTAAGCATGTCTAAAGCACGTTGTGCCATCTCTTGAGTCACTTCACCAGTGCCTTTCACTTGCGCATAATCTCGAACACGACGTAATAAACGATTGGCAATACGTGGCGTACCACGTGCACGTCTAGCGATTTCAGTTGAACCTTCTTTGGTAATCGGAACATCCATCAAGTTTGCCGAACGAGTGACAATATAGGTTAAGTCCTCAACAGAATAGAATTCTAAACGCTGAACAATCCCAAAGCGGTCACGTAAAGGTGAGGTGAGTAGCCCCGCACGCGTTGTTGCTGCGACTAATGTAAATGGTGGAAGATCTAATTTAATTGAACGAGCAGCAGGACCTTCACCAATCATGATATCCAGTTGATAGTCTTCCATTGCTGGATAAAGAATCTCTTCAATGACAGGGGATAGGCGATGGATTTCGTCAATAAAGAGAACGTCACCTTCTTCCAAATTGGTCAGCATCGCTGCTAAATCACCAGCACGTTCTAAAACTGGGCCAGAAGTCGATTTTAAATTACCGCCCATTTCACGGGCGATAATATTCGCCAATGTGGTTTTACCTAAACCCGGTGGACCAAAAATCAAGGTATGGTCGAGTGCTTCACCACGACCTCGTGCAGCACCAATAAAGATTTCCATTTGCTCACGTACCACTGGCTGACCAATATAGTCTTCAAGAGAGGTTGGGCGAATCGCACGATCAAAATGATCTTCTGGTTTTTCAGAACCACTGATTAAACGGTCTTGCATAATGAGTTCGGTCTATCTTTATTTATTCAATGATTTTAGTGCCGCACGAATGATATCACTGGCTTCAGTAAAATCTGCTTTAACGGCTTGAATCAGTTTTTGTGCTTCAAGTGGTTTATAGCCCAGAGATTGTAAAGCGGCTTCAGCTTCGGCAACAGCAGAGTTTCCAGTGAATTGTATCTGTGTGGATGTTGAGTTATTTGAAGCTGTAGAGTTTGAGAATGCTTTAAAACGATCACGCAGTTCGATCATCAAGCGTTCAGCTGTTTTCGTACCAACTCCCGGGACTTTGACCAGTGTTTTTACATCACCATGTTCGACTGTATGGATGAGCATGTCCACGCTCAAAGTCGAAAGAATACCGAGCGCCATTTTAGGACCGACACCATTGACCTTGAGTAAAGTACGAAAAATAATTTTCTCTTGTGCATCACTAAAACCATACAGTTGCTGTACATCTTCTCGAACCACCAAATGTGTCCATAAAGTGACTTTCTGTCCTTTTTGTAATTGGCAAAATGTCGAAAGTGGTGTGTCAATTTCATAGCCTACACCATTTACATTCAGCAATACGGTTGGGGCTTCTAAGGCAAACACTTCGCCAATTAAACATCCGATCATAAAACTTGTTTCACTGTTGTTTTGAAAATTCAAATTAAAAGATAAAGTTCTCTGTTTTAAAAGAACCCAACTTTATTGCCTTGCAACTCTTGCGCCAAGCTATAAGCCTGATGATCCGAGAACTTACTAATAATATCGAGAACTTGCATAATATTATTATAGTGGTTGTTTTGCAGATTTACGCCTGAATGTTGCAAAATCGACATCAAACGTTGCTCTTTAAAGCTTAAGGTCTTATGTGGCATGGTTAATGGAATAAATGCATCCAAAATCGTTTGTAGGCTTTGATGCGCGATTATTTCTAAACCTGATTTCTGAGGATGTTCAAAAATTCGATCTCTGGCAAGATTCTTAGCTGTTTGAATGCCTATTTCAATATCGGGTGAGCAATATTGTAAAAGACTGCCTTTAAGCTGACCCGTTAAAATTTCATAATGCTGTTTAGCAAAAGCAGTGGTGACTTCATCGACGAGACGCTTCATTACACGCCCACGTAAAGCTGCGATTTTTTGCTGCCATGTGGTATGGGGGAGGTGTAATTCTTCTGGTAGACCGAAATCCGCAATTAAATTGAGAAAGATTGGCTCAACTTCTTCATAACTGAGCATATTAAGTATGATGCCATCTTCTAAATCAATGAGTGCATAACACATATCATCTGCAGCTTCTAATAAATAGGTCAGTGGATGACGACAATAATGATAGTCACCGAGCTGAATAAGACCGAGTTGCTCTGCTAACTGTTTTAAAATTTCTTTTTCAGATTGATAGCAACCAAATTTTGCTCTTTGATGCGATGGCATATCACCTTGTTCTTCAATGGTTTTGGATAACCATGGATATTTTAAATATGCTCCCAAAGTGGCACAGGTCAAACGCATACCACCATCATCAGGATGATAATCAATACGACTAAGTAGACGAAGTCCTTGTGCATTGCCTTCAAACTGACGTACATCTGCTGCTTCTTCGGGTGTTAATTGGCTGAGAAAGTCACGATGCGAGGCATCATCAAACCATTCCCGAATCGCGTATTCTCCTGCATGTCCAAAGGGTGGATTCCCAATGTCATGTGCAAGGCAAGCTGCCTGAATAATTGCACCAACATCTGCTGGTGAAATCCACATGGGTAATTCATCTTTGATTTTTTCAGCAGCAAGCATGCCTAGCGAACGACCAATACAAGAAACCTCAAGCGAATGAGTCAGTCGAGTGTGAATACCATCGTGTTGAGTCAATGGGTGAACTTGAGTTTTTCTATTCAGTTGTCGAAAACTTTGGGAAAATATAATTCTGTCATAATCTTTATGGAAAGGGCTTCGAGCCAATTCTGTACTGCTTTTTTTACTACCCAATCGAATTGCAGAAAGCAATTCCAACCAACGCATTTGTTCCATTCATCATTATTCACTATGAGTTCAAGATCATCATGCCAAAAAAAAGATTAAAGCACTAGCGTAGGGCGACATAGTTTGTCTTATTGCTGTATTGTCCGATCAATAGAAATGTAAGTAGATTTGATGACGACAGCGAAAAATCACTTTCTTTATGAAATTACAATAATTTTGACGAAATAAAGCAGCGATAAATCATTGCGCTGCATCTAGCTGATTTGAGCAAGACACAGTAGAATATGCGCTCTCTCATAAGTCACATTGTGGTAGGTTCGTTAGACCCGCCCGTGGAGCCAAAGTCAACATGTTTATCGTGGCCGGTGCATCAGCACATTCTTCTTTTAAGAAAGCTCAACTCTTAAACCGTTTAGCGTCAATGAGTTCTGTTCAATCTTTTGACAGCCAGTGGGTTTATTTGTTTGATCAAGCGCTCAACGAGCAGCAACATCAATCGGCATTACAACTTTTAAACGATGGTCAATCTTTCGAACTTCGCCAAGCTGCAAGTGATGAAATCCAGATTTTAGTCACACCACGTGTGGGGACAATCTCGCCATGGTCATCTAAAGCAACGGATATTTTCCAAAACTGTAATACACCTATTCACCGTTTAGAACGTGGTCTGCTATTTACACTGAAAGGTGTGAAAGAGATTTCGAATGAAGTGAAATTGGCATTACATGACCGTATGACAGAGAGTGTTTTTGCTCAAATTGATGATGCAAAAGCTTTATTCTTAGAAACAGCGCCGAAACCATTGAACTCAATTGATATTTTGAGCCAAGGTAAAGAAGCGTTAGTGAAAGCCAACAATGAATTTGGTTTTGCGCTATCTGACGAAGAAATTGATTATTTAGTTGCAGCATTTACCAAACTCGGTCGTAATCCAAACGACATCGAATTGATGATGTTTGCACAAGCAAACTCCGAACACTGTCGTCATAAAATCTTTGGTTCTGAGTGGACAATTGATGGTGAAAAACAACCATTATCATTGTTCCAAATGATTAAAAATACCTATAAAGAATCTCCGACCGATGTGTTATCAGCTTATAAAGATAACGCCTCTGTGATCGTCGGTTATGACACGATGCGTTTTTATCCGAAAGCGGATGAAAATGGTCACTTCGTTTATAAATATAAGAGCCAAGCTGCTCATATTTTAATGAAGGTTGAAACACACAACCATCCAACTGCAATTGCTCCATTTGCAGGTGCTGCAACAGGTTCGGGCGGTGAAATCCGTGATGAAGGTGCAACAGGTCGTGGTGGTAAACCAAAAGCAGGTTTAACAGGCTTTACTGTTTCTAACTTGAATATCCCTGGTTTCGAACAGCCTTGGGAAGAAAACTATGGTAAGCCTTCACGTATGGCATCGCCATTACAAATCATGATCGAAGGTCCATTGGGTGGTGCTGCGTTTAACAACGAATTTGGTCGCCCAGCATTAAATGGTTATTTCCGTACCTTCGAACAGAATGTGAATGGTGAGGTTAAAGGCTTCCATAAACCAATTATGATCGCTGGTGGTTACGGTAACATTCGTCCTGACCACGTTGAAAAAGATGCGATTCAACCAGGTGACTTGCTGATTGTATTGGGTGGTCCTGCCATGTTAATCGGTCTTGGTGGTGGTGCTGCATCATCTGTAGACAGCGGTACCATGGGTGAGAGCTTAGACTTTGCTTCAGTACAACGTGAAAACCCAGAAATGGAACGCCGTTGCCAAGAAGTCATTGATACATGCTGGCGCTTAGAAGATTTTAACCCAATCGTGTCTGTACATGATGTGGGTGCGGGTGGTCTATCAAATGCGATGCCTGAACTAGTGAATGATCATGAGTTGGGTGCAGTGCTGAACCTGCGTAAAATTCCATCATTAGAGCCAGGCATGAGCCCGATGGAAATTTGGTCAAATGAAGCGCAAGAGCGTTATGTACTTTCGATTCGTCCAGAATCTTTAGAACAGTTTGAAGAAATTTGTGCTCGTGAGCGTTGTCCGTTTGCAGTACTTGGTGAAGCGACTGAAGCACGTCATTTGACTGTTGAAGATCCATTATTTGAAAATAATGCAGTCGACATCCCAATGCAAGTCATGTTGGGTGGTACACCACGTATGCAACGTTCATATGAAACGATTGAACGTAAAGGTAACGACTTTGATGCATCAAAAGTTGATTTGAAAGATGCGATTTTCCGCGTATTGAAGAATCCAACAGTTGCGTCTAAATCATTCCTGATTACAATTGGTGACCGCTCGATTACAGGTATGGTTGCACGTGATCAAATGGTTGGCCGTTGGCAGGTTCCTGTTGCAGATGCAGCAGTAACGACGACAAGCTTGCAAGGCTTCACGGGTGAAGCAATGGCGATGGGTGAACGTCCACCAGTTGCTTTGTTAAATCCTGCCGCATCAGCGCGTTTAGCCGTTGCGGAAGCAATTACCAATATTGCCTGTGCCAACATCGAACAAATCAGCGATATCAAACTATCTGCAAACTGGATGGCTGCGGCTGGTCAAAAAGGTGAAGACCAAGCTTTGTTTGAAGGTGTGAAAGCGATAGGTATGGAAATGTGTCCTGCATTGGGTATTGCTATTCCAGTTGGTAAAGATTCACTTTCAATGCGTACCACTTGGAACGATGGTGAAGACAAAGCCGTTACTTCGCCAATGACTGGTGTGATCACTGCATTTGCACCAGTTTTAGATGTGCGTAAAACATTAACACCTGAACTCAAGAATTTAGAAGACTCAGTACTTGTACGTATTGATTTATCTAAAGGTCAATTCCGTTTAGGTGGTTCGATCCTTGCGCAAGTATATAAAGCAATCGGTTCTGTTACCCCTGATGTTGATAGTTTTGATGACTTCAAAGCGTTCTTTGCCTTGATTCAAGACTGGAACAATCGTGGTGTGATCAAGGCTTACCATGACATCGGTGACGGTGGTTTATTGGCGACTGTTGCTGAAATGATGTTTGCTTCACGCCTAGGTGTTGCTCTAGAAAATCAATCAACTGAAAGCTTATTTGCTGAAGAAATTGGTGCAGTACTTCAAATTACAGCGGCTGATTGGGCACAGTTAGAAGTTGAAGTTGCAGCATCTAGCTTGAAAGATACAATTGCTGTTGTTGGTCGTGTGAATACAACTGATCAACTCGTTGTAAATGGTTTAACGCTTGAGCGTGCTGAATTACAACAAGCTTGGGCTGAAGTTTCACATCAGATCCAACGTTTACGTGATAACGTTGAAACTGCTGATCAAGAATTTGCCTTAATTGCAGATAAAAACCACAAAGGTTTAATTGCACAACCAACTTATGACTTAAATGAGCCAGTTGAAGCGCCGTTTATTAATACACGCCGTCCAAACATGGCAATCTTGCGTGAGCAAGGTGTGAACGGTCATGTCGAAATGGCAGCAGCTTTTGATAAAGTTGGTTTCAATACCATCGACGTACACATGAGTGACTTACTTGCAGGTCGTGTCAGCTTGAGCGATTTTGAAGGTTTAGTGGCTTGTGGTGGCTTCTCATACGGCGACGTGATGGGTGCTGGTGGTGGCTGGGCGAAATCAGTATTGTTCAACCCGAAATTACGTGATCAGTTCGAACAGTTCTTCCATCGTGAGAGCACTTTCAGCTTAGGTGTATGTAACGGCTGTCAAATGATGTCGCAACTTGCACCATTGATTCCTGGTGCAGAGCATTGGGGTCGTTTCCACCGCAATACCTCAGAAGTATTTGAAGCGCGTGCTGTTAATGTTCGCGTAGAAAAATCGGTTTCTGTATTGCTTGAAGATATGCAAGGTTCGATTTTACCAATCGCAGTGGCACATGGTGAAGGTCGTTTGGTTGCAACTGAACAGCAACTTGCTGCTTTAAATGCTGAGAACCAAGTGATCTTGCGTTATGTAGATAGTTTGGGTAATCCAACTCAGCACTATCCATTGAACCCGAATGGTTCACCTGAAGCGATTACAGGACAAACTTCTAAAGATGGTCGTGCAACAGTAATGATGCCACACCCAGAGCGTAACTTCCGTGCTTTACAACATTCTTGGAAGCCTGAAGATTGGGCTGAAGATGGTGCTTGGTTGCGTATGTTCCGCAACGCACGTAAGTTCATTGGTTAATATGAAATAAAAAATAAGCCACCGTCAGGTGGCTTATTTTATTCTTGGATTCAATATAAAATAACGATGAATGAACAAGAACAATGAAATCAAAAAGAATATGCTAAAACTGATTTATTATGTACCTGAATCACACCTTGAATTAAGCAAAAAAGCTATCTTTGAAGCTGGTGCTGGCGGTATTGGCAATTATGAACATTGTGCTTGGCAAGTGAAAGGAATAGGGCAATTTAAACCTATTAAAGGTGCAAATCCATTTTTAGGGCAGTTGGATGAGCTGGAACAACTTGAAGAGTGGCGTGTAGAAACCATTGTGCCTGAAGATAAAGCCAGTGTTGTGGCAAAGGTATTAAAGGCAAGCCATCCTTATGAAGAGCCTGCCTTTGAGTTTATTCAAATAGTAGATATTGAATAATTATACTTTTTGAATAAATAAATCACGATCAAAACGATACTGCGGGAAGAACACACCATCTGTAGCCCGTTCACCTGCACCAATCACCATCACAGGATGCTGTTGATCATTTAATTTTAAAATTTTACGAACTAAAGGCTCATCAAAGCCTTCCATCATACAACTGTCAAAACCATAGGCACGTAAAGCCAATACCAAATTTTCACATGCTAAAGCAGTGGTTTTAGTTGCCCATAATTTAGCATCGGCAGGGTTAAATGCAGTCACAGGAAGTTGTTTATCAAGTGTACGGGCTACTTTAAATGCAACTTTTTTGAAGTTACCTAATGCATTGAAATAACCTGTTTTATAGTTGTAGGGGATAAAACGGTAATATTTTTGTACCATTGCAGGGGCTTCAGGAAATGGAAATTCGCTAATATTTCGTTTTGCCATTTCATCAACACGATCTGTACGCGCCACGCATACGATCAATTCTGATGCAGTTTTAGCAGCAAGCTGTCCTAAGCATGCTTTAACCAGTTGCTTTTTCTTACTTGGATTTTGCACCACATAGAATGTCCACGGCTGTAAGTTTGATGAGTTGGGTGCAAGCAGTGCCAAATCTAAACATTCATCTAAAATCTCACTTGGAATCGGTTTATCCGTGAACTTACGTACTGAACGACGGCTTTCAATGACTTTACGGAAATTGGCAACATCAATATCTTGAGTGGCAGGTTCGTAGTAGCGTTTTTTGTCGGTTTGATTTTGTTCAGACATGAGAATAAATGTTCCTATAAGATTGTTGTTCATATTGGGACGTTAAATAAAAAAACCACTGAGTTTTGACTAAGTGGTTTATATAAAAACAGTGTAATGTATTAATTGAACTGTGAGAAGTCAGGCTTACGTTTTTGCATAAATGCTTGTACAGCTTCCATCATTTCAGGTGAACGGACACGCTGCATAAAGATTTCAGCTTCTTCATCGACGCAAGCAATAATTTCAGCTAGGTCTTTTTTCATTAGCGCTTTACTTTGTTTTAGAGACGCTAAAGGTAATGCTGCTAAATGTTGAGCTGTTTGTTGTGCGGTTGCATAAACATCCTCAACGACATCATTCACGAGATTTGCTTTTACTGCTGTTGCAGCATCAAATTTCTTCGCTGTGAATAATAATTCAGCCGCTTTCTGATAGCCTGCTTGTTTGACCAATAAACGGCTCGCAGCACCTTCAGGAGAAAGGCCTAGGCTGACGAATGGAATTTGGAATAGGGCAGTATTGTCTGCAAATACGATATCAGCATGTAATAAGATCGTTACACCGATCCCGATTGCTACGCCTTTCACTCCAATAATCAGTGGTTTAGAAAAACGAGCCGCAGCTTTTAATAACACAAATGGTGGTTGATCGCCTGCTTTGCCTTCATACTGCTTTTGCACAAAGCCCATGAAATCTTTCATGTCATTACCCGCAGTAAAATCTTGTTCTGCACCACGGAAAATAACAACACGTACATCTTTATTTGTATCAGCTTCATCTAATGCTTTTGCAATCCATAGATAAAGTTCGCCGTAAAGTGCATTCTTTGCTTCTGAACGGTTAATGGCTAAGGTGAGTACGCCATCTTCTAAATTTGCTTGCAAATGTTGATGAGGTTGTTGAATACAGCTAAGTGTCATCGTACTATCCTTGCTTTAATCCAGATTGATTTTTTAAGTGTCCTCATTATGTCGCATATTTACCTAAATGGCGCAACTGATGAGTTCACAAAAAGTGAAATTACGCCTATGTACACATTTGACTATCTTGTTTTTATTGGACGCTTTCAGCCTTTTCATTTAGCGCATCTACAAACCATTGAAATTGCATTACAACAAAGTCAGAACGTGATCTTGGCATTGGGTTCAGCGCAAGCAGAACGGAATATTAAAAACCCATTTTTAGCCCATGAACGTGAGCAAATGATTCTGTCTAATTTTTCAGAATATGATCAGAAACGGATTCATTTCGTGCATGTGGTTGATGTGTATAACGATGAAAAATGGGTCAAACAAGTCAAAACATTGGTCAATCAAGTGGTTCAGCCAAATGCAAAAGTAGGTTTGATTGGTCACTTCAAAGATGAATCTTCGTATTATTTAGCTTTATTTCCAGAATGGCAGATGGTTGAGTTGGATAGTTTAAAAGATTCTATTTCAGCCACGCCTATGCGAGAAGCCTATTATCGGGGAGAGATTCAAACTGAATTTTTCCCTAAAGGCACGATTGAATTTCTGACTGAATTTAAAAATACAAAAGTCTATGTGGAATTGCAGCATAAATATCTTGCGGGTGATAAAAGTAATTTGGATGAATGTTTTTAAGATTTTAGTTCTTTAAGCAGAAAATCGATGAAAACACGAATATGGAAAGATTCGTGTTTTTTTGATGGATAAACTAGGGTCTGTTGAGATTTGCTGTATAAAAAATAGCGAGTAAGTAAAATTTAATCGTCAAACCAAATTCACTACTCGCTATGCCTCGTACAATGCCGAATGATCAACACTGGTCAAAGTTAGAATCTTGCGGAGCGATGCTCCTCATGCGTAATGAAGTGCCTTGCAATGCTTTTAGATCTTCCAATACTTGTTCGGCATGACCTGCAGCTTTAACTTTGCGATAGCTTTTCACTAACTGTTTGTTGTGAAAAATAAAAGTTGAACGCTCAATGCCCATGACTTGTTTGCCATACATATTTTTTTCTTTGATGACATCAAAATGTTTGCATAACACTTCTTCTTTATCACTAATTAAATCAATTGTGAGCGCTTGTTTTTCCGTGAAATTTTGATGTGCTTTAACAGAATCTCTAGAGACTCCAAAAATTTGACAATTTAATCCTTCAAATTGATCTTTTAAACACGAAAATCCAATAGCTTGAGTCGTACAACCTGGGGTTGAATCTTTGGGGTAGAAATAAATGACAAGCCATTCGCTGCCTAACTCAGCAAGATTGACTTCACCTTGTGTAGTTGAAAAAGTATGATTCGGTAATTCAATATTCTCAGACATTTTTATTCCTTCTATAAAGCTAAGCGTGATCTAGTTCAAGTGGTAAAAAAGCATATTCTTCATGATAAACAATTTCACCGTGACGTATAGGAATTACTTTGTTAAAACCTTGTCCTCTCAATCACAATGGTATGGAATTTTCCATCCTCTTCAACATAAAGGAAAGTTTAACAGAGCCTACAAAAAAGCCTGCATTTATGCAGGCTTTAATCTGAACAATACAAGCTTACTTTTTAGGAGCTTGTTGCTGAGCAGCTTTCATTGCTTCTTCAGTTAATTTTTCTAACTTAGATACCAAAGGGGCACCTAAGCAAGCTTGTAATTCTTTATTTTGTTGCTGTACAAATGCTAAAGAACTTGGGCTTTTCTTGGCATTGATTGCGCTTTGAATTTCCCATTTTTGAGCTTCAGTTACTTTGCCTTGAGCATCAATTTGGCAACCACAAAATTTACTCACTTCCGCAGCTGATAACTTGCCACCTTTAGTGGTTTGTTCCTTACAGACGTTAATCAATGCAGATTTTACATTGGTACTTTTATATGCTGCTTGTAATGGATTATCAGCTGCGTGAGTTGCCATTGCAAATAAAGCAGTCGCTGACATCATTGTAGAAAGAATAAGATTTGATTTTAAAAACTTCATATATTGTACCTAATGATTGCCCTAAATCATCTATTGGGTATAGCGTGTAGGGTCCGCAATACCTGCTTCGATAAAACCTTGTTGGCGTAAACGGCAACTGTCGCATTTGCCACACGCACGTCCTTGAGCATCTGCCTGATAGCAGGATACTGTTTGGCTATAGTCTACGCCATGTTCGATACCTAAGCGTATAATATTCGCTTTGGATAAATGTAACAAAGGTGTTTCAATTTTAAGGGGTTTTCCTTCCACGCCTGCCTTTGTTGCCAAACGCGCAAGATTGGCAAAAGCGTCAATAAATTCAGGACGACAGTCAGGATATCCTGAATAATCAACAGCATTGACACCAATCACAATGGCGTGAGCGTCAAAAACTTCTGCTGCTGCAAGGGCATATGAAAGGAAAATGGTGTTACGCGCTGGAACATAAGTTACAGGAATCCCTTCTTGTAATTGTTCAGGTACATCAATGTTATGATCTGTAAGCGCAGAGCCGCCTAAATTGCCTAAATCAATATTAATCACACGATGTTCTACACCTGCACGTTGTGCGAGTGCTTTGGCTGCATCAAGTTCGGTGGTTGAGCGTTGACCATACATAAAGCTTAATGCAATACAATCATAATTTGCTTGTGCCCAAGCAAGACACGTTGTTGAGTCTAAGCCACCAGACAATAATACGATGGCACGAGAACGCATATTATTTTCCATGATTCAACCTAAAAATAAATTTGATAAAAGCCGATCTATTTTGCAGAACGGATATGTTGAGTATTTTAACGACCAGATTCATCATTCCATAACAGCTTATGTAACTGTAATTGGAAGCGAACAGGGAGATGGTCATCTAAAATCCATTGAGCTAAGTCACGCGCCAAGGCGGGCAATCCGACAGCTCCTTTTTCGATAGCAAAGGCTGGTGAAAACCATACTGTACTTACTTTATCTTGCAACTGAAATTGTTCAAGTTGCTGTTTTGACCACTCATAGTCAGCACGATTACAAATCACAAATTTAATCTGGTCATGTGGGGTGAGATGGTCAAGATTACTATATAGATTACGATGCTCTTCTTTTGACGTTGGTGTTTTTAAATCCAACACTTTGGAAACACGAGGGTCAACTTTCGATACATCTAAAGCACCGCTGGTTTCAAGTGAAACCTCAAATCCAAGATCACAAAGACGTTGTAATAAAATCAAACAGTTTGGTTGTGCAAGCGGTTCGCCACCTGTCACACAGATATAAGGTGTTTTATGTTGGCTTGCTGTTTCGATAATCTGTTCAAGGGATAAACGTTCACCACCTTCAAATGAATAAGTCGTATCACAATAACTACAACGTAAAGGACAACCCGTTAAACGAATAAAAACAGTCGGTAAACCAAACGTATTCGCTTCGCCTTGCAAAGAATAGAAGATCTCGGTAATACGTAAACCAGCCGCAGGATCAGATACAGGAATTGCAGAAGAACGTAAGGAAGCCATAAATAGTTACCACAAACAGTTGCTACATAAGCAGCAAGTACATAAAAAACAAAATCTCTACGACCATAGCTGATCGTAGAGACGAGGAGCGATGAAACTCCGAGAAACGTTATAAATTAGTCTGCACGTAATAAATCGTTCAAGCTAGTTTTTGCACGTGTTTTCGCATCTACTTTTTTCACAATAATTGCAGCATAAAGGCTGTAAGTACCACATTTCGATGGAAGGCTGCCTGCAACAACAACTGAACCTGCTGGTACGCGACCATAGTGAATCTCACCTGTTTCACGATCAAAGATTTTAGTTGATTGACCAATGAATACGCCCATTGAAATCACTGAACCTTCTTCAACAATCACACCTTCAACGATTTCTGAACGAGCACCGATGAAGCAGTTGTCTTCAATAATCGTTGGATTTGCTTGTAATGGTTCGAGTACACCACCGATACCAACACCACCAGATAAATGAACGTTTTTACCGATTTGAGCACATGAACCAACAGTTGCCCAAGTATCAACCATAGTGCCTTCATCAACATATGCACCGATGTTGACATACGATGGCATCAATACGACATTTTTCGCTTGGAAGCTACCACGACGAGCAACAGCAGGTGGTACAACACGGACACCAGCAGCTTTAAATTGTTCTTCAGTCCAACCTGAATATTTTGTTGCAACCTTGTCATAAAACTGTAGATCACATGCTTCGATTGGCTGGTTGTCATTCAGTTTGAATGAAAGTAAAACAGCTTTTTTTAGCCATTGATGAACAACCCACTCACCATCGATTTTTTCAGCGACACGAAGTGTACCATTGTCTAAACCTGTTAGCGCCTCTTCAACAGCTTGACGAATTTCAGTAGGGCAATCTGCTGCACTGTAGTTTGCACGGTCTTCAAAGGCTTGTTCAATGATTGTAGAAAGCTGAGACATGATCTTCATTCTTCCAAAAATAAATTTCCGAGATTTTACACTAAATTGAACCAAGAATCTTTGAAAAAAGTCGTTACAATAAAGTGTTTTAAAATTAAGCAATAAAATTGTAATAAATTCGGATTTAATTGTTTTTTATCCATTATTTTGAAATATACAATTATCCTTAATTTGTATCAAAAAATAACAGAAAGTAATCAGTTTCTGTATAAAAAGATATCAATCATTCTTTTAAGATTTTACTACAGTAACAACTATACCTTAGATAAAAGTATTTTTTGAGGAGACTTCAATGAAAGCTTTGCGCGTTATTTTAGCTGCAGGTGCATTAACAGCGATTGCAGGTTCTGCTTTAGCAGCAGATGAACAAGTTGTGAAGGAATCAGGTTCTACGTTTCCTTCATACTTAGATCCAGTTTCAGTTCGTGCTGAAGTGGGTACTACAGGTTATGGTGGTGCAATTTCTTATCGTGTTAATCCATATGTAGGTTTAAGCCTTGGTTACAATGGTGGCGATATTTCATGGTCTGATGATGTCAAAATTGATGGCACCAAATATGATCTTGATATGGAGAATAACAACACATATTTAAATGCTGAACTTTATCCATGGGGTGCGAGTCAAAATGCGTTCGCTCGTTCGCTTTATGTAGCAGCAGGTGTTGGGTATCTTGATAATGATTATGATCTTCAGAAACGTACATCAGCAGGTCGTACTTTAACAATTGACAACAATGATTATGAAGTTGTTAATCCTGGGCAAGAGGGTGGTGTACGTGGCAAAATGTCATATAAAAATAACATCGCGCCTTATGTCGGTTTAGGTTTGAATGCACCAGTGTATAAAAATATTGGTTTGTTTGGTGAAGTTGGTGCTTACTACACAGGTAACCCTGACGTAAAACTTGATGATTACAACTTAAAAGGTGTTAACGGAGCTAAGCCGATTAATCAGGCAGTTGCTGATGAGCAAGACAAAATTGCGAATAAGAGTCGCTATGAATGGTTGCCAGTGGCTAAAGTGGGTGTGAGCTTTAAGTTCTAATCTACCAACTCTGCATAAAAAAACGAGCGCTAAGCTCGTTTTTTTATGCTCAGATTTTAGGTTGGAATAAATGGCTAATAGTAGTAAAGCCATTCATTTTGTTTGATTTATTCTTCGGGATAAGCCACTTTTTTAAGTTCTTTGATGTTTGTTTTTGGAGAACATAAAGAAATAAATTCATAACCATAGCCACGTAAAAGATGTCCTTTACGCACAGCAATCCAAGTTGTATTCACTCCAAAAACATCAGTTTTTAATTGTTCTAAGCGATAATCTTTGTCTGTGTCATAAGCGACATCATTGACAATACCCACCCCCATATTGAGTTCAACATAGGTTTTAATGACGTCGGCATCTAAGGCGGACATCACGATATCGGCATGTATATGAGCATCTTCAAATGCCTTATCGATTTTAGAGCGTCCAGTAAAGCCGCCGTGATATGTAATCAATGGATATTCGGCCAAGACATCTAAACTAATTTTATCTAATTTAGTCAACGGGTGGTCTTTAGGTGTAATGATACTATGATGCCATTCATAATAAGGTACGCTAGCTAAGTTCTCTTCCGTCGTCAAAGATTCAGTTGCGATACCAATATCTGCTTCACCTTGGAGTAGCATTTCTGCGATTTCAACAGGACTCGCTTGTTGTAAAACCAAATGTACTTTTGGAAATAATTTTTTAAATTGATTCACAATCGGTGGAAGAACATACCGTGCTTGGGTATGCGTTGTTGCAATTGTTAAAGTGCCTTCATCAACTTTATTAAAGTCATCAGCAAGACGTTTAATATTATCAGCATCGACTAACATCCGTTCCACGATGCTTAATAAGGATTGACCTGGTTCAGTTAAACCGAGTAAGCGTTTACCTTTACGTACAAAGAGTTGTACACCTAACTCATCTTCTAAATCTTTAATGTGCTTACTGACACCAGATTGGGAGGTATAAAGTGCCGCAGAAGCTTCAGTTAAATTAAAGTTTTGGCGAACAGTTTCTCGAATAATTCTGAGTTGTTGAAAGTTCATAATAATTTTTCCACATAAAAGATGAGGAACGATCAAATTTATTTAACCGTCCTCAAGATATTATTCTAAGCAACTTGAGTCGTTTGGTCTGCAAATAAATGAAGTTGAGCAGCACTAATCCAGACGGTTTGATTCGGTCTAAATTGATGTAAATTTGCTTCTTCTACACTAAGTAAAATCTCAATGGTACGTCCACTGCGATCTTGTAATTCCGCAATCACTTTGCCTGCAATCCAGACTTCACGTATAAACGTTGCCTCAATGGTATTCGCTTGGGGACGGGTATGAATATGTAATTCATTTGGTCGTGCAAATGCAATCACTTTTCCTTGCGGTGCTGCTAATGAGGTTGGCAGTTGGATTCGATCATCACCAATGCGGATGATACCGCTAGTATGTTCGCCTTCAAAACGATTTGCTTGACCTAAGAAATCAAAAACAAAGGGTGTTGCTGGTTTTTCATAAACTTCACGAGGTGAACCAATTTGTTCAACATCGCCTTTATTCATGACAATAATTTGGTCTGCGACTTCCAAAGCCTCTTCTTGGTCATGTGTAACAAAAATAGATGTGATATGTAGTTCATCATGTAAGGTTCGTAACCAACGGCGTAATTCTTTACGAACTTTGGCATCTAGTGCGCCAAAAGGCTCATCGAGTAACAAAACACGTGGTTCTACTGCAAGAGCGCGTGCTAGTGCAATACGTTGACGTTGTCCACCTGAAAGTTGAGCAGGGTAACGATCAGCTAAGAATCCAAGTTGAACCAAATCTAATAAGCGCGTGACACGTTTTTTAATTTCGGCTTCTGATGGACGAGTTGCACGTGGGCGAACGCGTAAACCAAAAGCAATATTATCAAACACAGTCATATGGCGGAATAAGGCATAGTGCTGAAATACAAATCCGACTTGACGTTCACGAACATGGATATTGGTCGCATCTTCGCCTTCAAGTAAAACTTGACCATGATCAGCAGATTCTAAACCCGCAATGATGCGTAATAATGTTGTTTTTCCACAGCCTGAAGGACCAAGCAAAGCAACTAATTCACCTTCAGGAAAGTCTAAAGAGATATTTTTGAGTGCATGGAATGCACCGAAGTGTTTTTCAATATTTTTAACTTGAATACTCATGTGTTCATTCCTTAGTGATTCGGTTGATGTTCATTTGCTTGGTCTTGGCGTATTTCTAACCAAGTTTTCAAGATCAATGTGATAATCGCTAAAAATGCCAGTAACGAAGACACAGCAAATGCAGCACTAAAGGTATATTCGTTATAAAGAATCTCGACGTGTAACGGTAGGGTATTGGTTTCACCGCGGATGTGTCCTGAAACCACAGACACCGCACCAAATTCTCCCATTGCACGGGCATTACACAGAATCACACCGTAAATCAAACCCCATTTAATATTTGGTAGGGTCACTTTCCAAAAGGTTTGCCAACCTGAAGCACCGAGTACAATCGCAGCTTCTTCTTCTTCGGTCCCTTGTGCTTCCATGAGTGGAATTAATTCACGAGCAACAAAAGGAACTGTAATAAAAATTGTGGCTAAAACAATAGCAGGTACGGCATACAGGATTTTAATATCGTGATCCATTAACCAACCGCCAACCCAACCTTGTGAACCAAAAATCAGAACCAACATTAAACCTGCAATTACAGGGGAGACTGAAAATGGCATATCAATAATGGTGGTCAAGATGGCTTTGCCACGGAACTGGAACTTAGCTACAGCCCAAGCTGCTGCAACACCAAATACAACGTTAATCGGTACAGCAATCGCTGCTGTCAGTAAGGTTAGTTTGACTGCCGACAGGGTGTCAGAATCAGTTAAGGCATTGATGTAAACTGAAAGACCTTGTTTAAATGCTTCAACAAAAACCAAAATGAGTGGTAGTATCAAGCAACTTAGAAAGAAAATCAGTGCAATACTAATTAATGTATAACGGACCCATGTTGGTTCACGGGTTGAATCACGAGATTGCAACTTTATGGCTAAAGCATTGCTATTGGTATTTAAACTCATTGCGCAGTTCTCCCTGTACGACGGCTTGCCCATGCTTGAACTAAATTAATTAAAAATAAGATGGCAAATGAGAGAACGAGCATAACTACAGCGATCGTTGTTGCGCCTGCATAATCATATTCTTCTAAACGAGAAATGATCATGAGGGGGGCAATTTCGGTCTTATAGGGTTGATTCCCTGCAATAAAAATAACAGAACCATATTCACCAACACCGCGGGCAAATGCCAAAGCAAAGCCTGTTAATAGTGCAGGGAATAGGATCGGTAAAATGATTTTAGTAATGGTTTGCCAGCGATTTGCACCGAGTGCAGAAGCTGCTTCTTCAAGTTCAGTTTCAATATCACTCAAAACAGGTTGTACGGTACGTACCACAAACGGTAAACCAATAAAAATTAATGCAAGGGTAATACCAATCGGAGTGTAAGCCACTTGAATTCCTAGAGGTTCAAGATATTGACCAATCCAACCTGTAGGTGCATATAATGAGGTTAATGCAATCCCAGCCACTGCGGTAGGCAAAGCAAAAGGTAAATCGACCAAAGCATCGACGATTCTTTTACCTGGGAAATTATAACGAACCAAGCACCAAGCCAGCAGTATGCCAAAGATCACATTGACTAAAGAAGCGATCAATGCAGCACTAAAGCTGAGTTGTAACGATTTTAAAATTCGTTCTGAAGTCAGAATTTCCCATAATCCATCCCATCCAATCCCTAAAGATTTGATAAATACAGCTGATAAAGGAATAAGTACGATAAAAGATATATAAGCGAGGGTGAAGCCCAAAGACAGACCAAACCCAGGCAGCACTCGGGAACGCTGCGACATGATATTTCCTCAAAGAGAAATATTTGCTAAAACCAGCAAATAAATAACACTAAAACCAAAAATACTGAGAGCGGAATCTAGGCAAATTTCAAATTAAAATTTGCCTGACTCATTCGAGTTACAGGTTGCAGTTTTTCTTCAGGCAACATGTAATTAAGGATGTCTGGAAAAGGGCCAAATCCAGATGCCACATTGATGTGACCTACTTGCCCCAAATTGATTGGTGTCAGTTTCCAAGCTTGAGCCAGTTGTAAAGCATCGAAATAACCTAACCAAGGATCATTTTCACTGATTAATAAGGTGGTTGGCACATCAATATTAAGCTGATGAAAATACTGTTTGTAATCAGTCAAGCTGTGACGAGCAAAGCCCGCTTCGCCAAACCGTGCAGGATTTGCAGGTGCAACCAAAATTAATTTTTTTACTTTTGTTTGTAACTCTGGATGTTCAGCTAAAGCAGCAACACTGGTTAAACAGCCAAAGCTATGAGCAACAATTTGTATTGGTGCTTCTATAGTTGCAACGGTTTTAACAAATTGAGCAACCCATTCGTTTAAAACGGGTCGGTCCCAATGTTTCTGTTGAACGCGAGAGCTAGACACGAGTTGTTGTTGTAACCAAGATTGCCAATGTTGAGCTTCGCTACCACCAACACCAGGAACAATTACGGTATGAATCATGTCCGCTCTCCTTATTTACCTAATTAGTAAATTATTTTGTGGTGCTGTTGATCTTGACGATTTGATCGAAAATACCGCCATTATCAAAATGAGTTTTTTGTACTTTTGTCCAACCACCAAACTCTTTATCGATCGTGACAAGCTTAAGAGGTTTAAAAGTGGTGCTATATTTCTTTAAAACAGCTGCGTTGCGAGGACGATAGAAGTTACGTGCTGCAATTTCCTGACCCGCTGGAGAATATAAGTAGTTCAAATAACCACGAGCGATTTGTAAATTACCTTTTTTCTCAGCATTTTTTTCTACAACCGCCACAGGAGGTTCAGCCAGAATTGAAAGTGACGGTGTAACGATCTCAAATTTACCTGGTTGTTCACGTACTGCTAGGAATGCTTCATTTTCCCAAGCCAGTAAAACATCACCGATACCGCGTTCAGCAAATGTAGTGGTTGCGCCACGTGCACCTGAATCAAGTACTTTAGTTTGTTTGTAAATTTGGCGAACAAATTCTTGTGCCTTAGTATCGTTACCACCTTTTTGGTGTTTTGCCCATGCCCAAGCACCTAAGTAGTTCCAACGTGCGCCACCCGATGTTTTTGGATTTGGTGTAATAATTTCTACACCAGGTTTAACCAGATCACCCCAATCTTTAATTTGTTTTGGGTTGCCTTTACGCACAAGGAAAACAATCGTTGAGGTGTAAGGGGTAGAGTTATTTGGTAATTTCTTCTGCCAATCTGCTGGAAGTAACTTTGCATTTTCTGCAATTTCATCAATGTCCGCAGCAAGTGCTAGTGTTACTACATCAGCATTTAAACCATCAATGACTGCACGAGCTTGTTTGCCTGAACCACCATGAGATTGTTTAAATTCAATATCCTGACCAGTACGTTGTTTCCAAAAAGCGCCGAACTGTTTATTGAAATCTGTATATAGTTCGCGAGTTGGATCATAAGACACATTTAAAAATTCTTGTGCTGCAAATGAAGAAACTGAGAGTAATGCGGCAATAACACCGACTTTAATTTGAGATAAACGCATGAGAACCCCTTAAATTGGTCTGTATCAACAAACCTTCAATCATTGTTTGGAATATGGATGCAGCATAACGTCAGTTTTTTTGCAAAAAAAATAATTAAAATCGAATTTGATATGAATAAAAAAGAAATATAAAAAAGAGATAAGTTATGCTGATTTTTTGATAATAGATTGGTTTATAGCTATAAAATTATTGTGTTAAAAGCATTTAGTTTTGAATGTTTATTTAAAAAATTAGTTGAGGTCGATAGGGGCAGGCGTTGTTTTGCATATCTCGGCTTATTTGAGTTGTTTATAAACTATAAGATTATCAATCATGGTAAATCAGGCTAGGTTTCTGTGATCTGGCTTTTCCGAAGATTATGTTTCAAGGTATGATGAGGACAGACTTTAGACTGAACTCTCGATCATGCAGTGTTATAAAAATGGACAATTGATTGATTCGATCCCATTGTTAGATCGAGCCTTCCATTATGGAGATGGTTGTTTTACCACTGCACGAATTTTTCAAGATCGTTTTGAACTCAAACAACTTCACTTTGCACGTCTAACATTAGCCTGCCAACGTTTAAGCCTTGATGCTGATTTATCCTTGATCGACACTGCACTGGCTCAGCTACAACAACAGCACTTTACTCTAAACGGTACGTTAAAGATTGTGATTAGTCGAGGTGAAGGGGATCGAGGATATAGCTTACCTTTACATGCTGCTGATGTTTATGTTTGGTATTACCCTAGAGTAATGCAAGTTTTTCAACCTGAATGGATTGAGAGTGGGGTGCTGAATCATGCTCTAGGTTTGAATATGCCGCATTTAGTGGGTTTAAAAACATTAAACCGTTTAGAACAAGTATTATTAAAGCAGGAGGCTGACCATGTGGGGTGGCTTGAAGCATTGGTAACCGATGTACAAGGTTATATTGTAGAAGGGGTGAGCAGTAATTGTTTTATTCGTATAAATGACCGATGGATTACACCAGAACTTCGTTATAATGGCGTTCATGGCGTCATGCGAGCCAAGATTCTATCTCGTATGAAGCAACAGAATATTGAATGTGAACAAGGTTGTGTAGAGATTAATGATATTGAACGTATTCAAAGTCTATTTTTCTGCAACGCTTTACATCCGATGAAAGCGGTTATTCGATTTAATGGTCGGGCTTTTGAGCAGCAACCCTACCTTGATTTATTTGAAACATTGAAACTTAGCCAGATTGATTAATATGCCAAAGCCACCAACGACTCCAGCCAAAACAAAGAAAAAGCCAAAAGCTCAACCGAAGTCTAAGTTTTCTATCAAAGCCTTATTGATTGTAATCGTCGTCTTTCTTTTGCTCGTATTCGGTGTGCTTTGGGCAAGCTTATTTAAGAACTATCCAGTCGAAGGGAAAAAGCAGGTTCTAGTCATTTCTTCGGGAGATACTTACTCAAAATTTATTGATCATCTAGCCAAAGAAAATAAAGTTAATTTCCCTATTATTTTAAAGATTTATCAAAAATTTATGATTCATGACAGTTTGAAAGCTGGTGTGTATGAAATCAATAAAGGGATGAGTGTTCGTCAAGTACTTGATATGCTATCTGATGCTGAAAATGCTCAAATGAATCGAATTTTAGTGATAGAAGGCACGACATTTAAACAACTGATTAACAACCTCAAAAAAGATTCGAATGTCACTAAAACAATATTGGATTTACCTCAGGATCAATTATTAAAAGAACTCGATATTCCTTATTCACATCCTGAAGGCTTGTTTGCACCAGATACTTATTTCTTTGCCAAAGGCGAAACTGATAAAAAAATCTTAACGGATTTATATCATCGTCAAATGAAGTCTTTAGATGAAGCTTGGGCGAGTAAAGCAGCCAATCTTCCTTATAACGATAAATATGAAGCATTAATTATGGCTTCAATTATTGAAAAAGAAACCAGTTTAGATCGTGAGCTAGAGCAAGTTTCAGGTGTTTTTGTGCGTCGTTTAAAAATTGGTATGCGCTTACAAACCGATCCAACTGTAATTTATGGGATGGGAGATCGTTACACAGGTAATATCACACGTAATGATTTAAGGACACCAACCGCATATAACACTTATACAATTAATGGTTTACCGCCAACCCCAATTGCATTACCAAGCAAAAAAGCGATTGAAGCAGCGATGCATCCAGACGATTCAAAAAATATTTATTTCGTCGCAACAGGAAATGGTGGACATAAATTTAGTGCTTCTCTAGCAGAGCATAATCGTGCAGTACAAGATTACTTGTCTGTACTCCGTTCAAAGAAAAATCAAGGTGAATGATGTTTATTAGTTTTGAAGGTACGGAAGGTGTAGGGAAAACCACTCTGATTCGTAAAATTCATCAGTACTTTGAACAGCAAGGTAAAGAAGTTGTACTGACCCGTGAGCCTGGTGGCACACCATTAGCAGAACAGATTCGTACATTATTATTGGCAGTAAATCATGATGAGCAAATGAGTCATGATACTGAGCTATTACTGATTTATGCTGCACGAGCTCAACATTTACAACAAGTGATTTTACCTGCATTAGCGGCGGGAAAAATTGTGTTGAGTGATCGTTTTACTGATGCCAGCTTTGCATATCAATGTTCTGGACGTGGTTTAAGTCGGGAAAAGTTGCAATTATTAAATCAAACTTTTGTGGCGAAAATGCCGAATATTACCTTTTGGTTGGATGCCCCGATTGAGTTGGGGATGACTCGTGCGCGAGAGCGTGGGGCACTGGATCGTTTTGAGCAAGAGAAGTTGAGTTTCTTTGCTAAAGTGCGTGCGGGTTATGAGACTTTATGGCGGGCAGAGCCTGAACGGATGAAGCGTTTGGATGCAACACAAAATGCGGATGTTGTATTTGAAGATGCTTTGCAATATTTGAAATAGGTAAGTCCTCATGAATAAAGATCATGATAGCTTTTATCTTGATAAGGCAATTGATGCGATATCAAATCCTACTGAACTCGCTATTTTTATTAAGAAACTACGTCAGAATCTTATAGATAATCCAAACAGTTGGGAGAATATTAATCTGTCTGATTTTCTTGATGCTTTAGCTTCATGGACTGAAGATATGGATGGATATTATAAAAATACAGATCAGGTTGAGCGTTTAGATCAGCCTGATTGGAAAACCTTTGCAGAAATGCTCATGGCTGCTCGAATTTATGAATAATTTTAGTGGCTAAAGATAAAGAAGTATCTTTAGCCTTGATTTTATTACTGATTCACTAACGGCTGTTCCACTTTAAAATTCGGTGGTGTTAACACCGTTTTGCGAATTTCATTAGAAAGCTCAGGATAATCCAACGTGTAATGCAAACCACGTGATTCCTTACGTTCCATCGCACAACGTACAATCATTTCGGAAACTAAAACGAGGTTACGCAATTCGATCAGGTTTTTACTGACGCGGTAATCTTGGTAGTATTCATTGATTTCACGTTTTAACATTTCAATACGATGTAAAGCACGTTGCAAACGTTTAGTGGTGCGAACAATACCCACATAGTTCCACATGGTTGAACGCAATTCATCCCAGTTTTGTAAGATCACAACATCTTCATCGGCATCAGTCACTTGGGATTCATCCCAAGACGGTACATCTGGAAATTCAAAGCTAATATTATGTTTGCTTTGAATATCTTTCGCTGCACTCATGCCATAAACGAAACATTCAAGCAGTGAGTTACTTGCCATACGGTTAGCGCCGTGTAAACCAGTATATGAAGTTTCGCCAATCGCATATAAACCATCTAAGTCAGTTTGGCTATGCTCATCTACAACGACACCACCACAGGTATAGTGCGCTGCTGGAACAACAGGAATCATATCTTTGGTAATATCAATACCAAGTTCGAGCAAGCGTGCGTAAAGCGTAGGGAAGTGCTCAGTGATAAATTCAGGTGATTTATGCGTAATGTCCAACCAAACGTGACGAATACCTAGTCGTTTGATTTCATAATCAATCGCACGTGCAACAATATCGCGTGGCGCAAGTTCAGCACGTTCGTCAAGACGCAACATAAAACGTTCACCATCAGGCAAACGTAAATAAGCACCTTCACCACGCATGGCTTCAGTAATAAGGAAAGAACGCGCTTTCGGGTGATACAAACACGTTGGATGGAATTGGTTAAATTCCATATTGGCAACACGACAACCAGCTCGATAAGCCATCGCGATACCATCACCTGTTGCAATGTCTGGGTTAGAGGTATAGAGATAAGCTTTCATTGCGCCACCACAAGCCAAAGCTGTGAAAGGGGCTAAGAATGTATGAACTTGTTCTGTTTTTTCATTTAATGCATATAAACCAATCGCACGATTATTTTTGTCTTGATGACCAAGTTTATGTAATGTGATGAGGTCAATCGCAATATAATTTTCAAAAATTGTAATATTTTTACGTTCTTTAGCACGTTCAACAAGCGTGGTCGAAATTGCCTTACCTGTCGCATCAGCAGAATGAATGATACGGCGTTGTGAATGGCCACCTTCACGAGTGAGGTGTAATTGCTCATCATCATCTAAAGTGAATTGAACACCTTGCTTCAATAAGAAATCAACAGAAGGCTTGCCACCTTCGACTGTATGTTTCACGGCGTCCAACTCACAAAGATGTCCGCCTGCAATCATAGTGTCATTAATATGTTGTTGAATTGAATCAGTCTCGTCTAAGACCGCAGCAACACCACCTTGAGCATAAAAAGTACTGGCTTCTGTGAGCTCAGCTTTTGCTAAAATGGCAATGTTGTAATGACTCGGTAAAGAGAGTGCAAGACTTAAACCTGCACCGCCACTGCCCACAATTATCACGTCGAAATGGTGAATTGTTTTTAAATCAGGCATGTCGATCTGCTTCAGTTTTAAACGTTCACTAATGACAACGCTTTTTAACAAAAAAGGCAAGTGCCAATCTGCCTAGAATTGAACGATTTTTTAGCGAATGTAAACAATTTTTACTGATATGAATTGTCAATCACCTTAAAGTCTAATAAGGATAATTATTCAATACATCATTTTAATCTAATATTAAGCTGCCCACGATAAAAAGTTAATAAGCTTATAAATCATGGAGACTTTCTCCATAATTTATTCACATTTCAATATGCTACATCGTTGTATGCATTGAAAATATCAACATATTTTTACGAAAATTACAGTTGGGTTATGATACAAACATAATCTTAATATTCTATAGATCATTAGTACGTAGGTTCTCACTTCATGAAAAGTCGCTATTTACAACAAGGAATGTATGCTGCGGTATTTACGGTTGCTGCAGTACAGGTTAATGCTGCTTCACCAGTAGATTTTTCAAACCTCGTTGAGCAGGTGAGTCCTGCAGTTGTCAGTGTTAATGTTGTAAAAAAGATGACTCAGGAAGAGTTGTTACAGCAACAAGTGCCTGAAATTTTACGACGTTTTTTTGGGAATCAAGTCATTATACCTCAGCAACAAGGGCCACAAGAAAAAACGGCATACGGTAGTGCGTTTTTTATTAGTAAAGATGGTTATCTCGTTACAAACCACCATGTGGTTGAAAATGCGTCTCGTATCAGTATTACTTTAAACGATCGACGTGAACTTGATGCAACTTTGGTGGGGAGTGATGAGCGCACTGATGTTGCTGTGCTTAAAGTAAATGGTGCAAATTTCCCAGAATTAAAAATTGGTAATGTAAACCAGTTAAAAGTTGGTGAGCCTGTTTTAGCAATTGGTTCACCTTTTGGCTTTGACTATTCTGCTTCAGCAGGGATTGTGAGTGCTAAATCTCGAAATATGAGTGGTGAAACGTCAGTTCCATTCATTCAAACAGATGCTGCATTAAACCCTGGTAACTCTGGTGGTCCGTTATTTAACCAACATGGTGAGGTGGTTGGTGTTAACTCGCGTATCTTTAGTGGTACTGGCGGTTATATGGGTTTGTCATTCTCCATTCCTATTGATGTCGCGATGGATGTAGTTCAACAGCTTAAAACCAATGGTAAAGTAACTCGTTCATACCTTGGCGTGATGTTGCAAGATATTGATCGTAACCTTGCAGAAGCATACAAATTACCAAAACCAGAAGGCTCGTTGATTAATCAAGTTACACCGAAGTCACCGGCTGAAAAAGCAGGTTTAAAGTCTGGGGATGTGATTTTAAAAATTAATGGTTCTTCTATTTCCCGTACTAGCGATTTGTTAAATGTATTAAATCGCGTAGCACCTAGTCAGACTGTTCAATTAGAAGTATTACGTGACGATAAAGTCCGCACTATTTCAGCAACTTTAGGTACTGCACCAGATGATACGCCAGCCGCTGAGGATAAAAACAATCCAACCAGTGGTCTTGGAATGAGCATTCGTAATTTAACGCCTGAAGAGCAAGCAAAATTGGATGTCCGTGGTGGGATATTGGTGCAGGATGTTAAACGCGGTAGCTTAGCATCATTGTCAAATATTGTTGCAGGTGATGTTATCCTTCAAGTGAATGGTACACCTATTTTAAATAGTCAAATGTTTGTAAAAACAATGGCGGCTCTACCAAAAAATAGTGTTGCTCGAGTAGCTATTATTCGCCAAGGTCAGCGTGCAATTTTAGGTTTACGTTTGCCTTAAGCTATTGTTAGTTTTTTTAAAACCACCCTGAAATAGGGTGGTTTTTATTTTGTAATGTATAAGTGTTTAGATTAGTGTATGCGACTGAGCTTGGATTGACGAAATAAGTAAGTTTATGAGTACTATTTTTGATTTGAGAATAACTGTACAGCCTGAACATATTGATGTTTTAGGTCATGTCAATAACGTCATGTATATTCAGTGGATGCAAGATGTCGCAGCAGCGCATATTGAAAAATTAGGTTTAGGTCTAGCTCAATATTTAGAACTCAAACATGCAATGGTGGCGGTAGAGCATCATGTTCAATATCGGAAAGCAGCACTTGAAGGTGAAGAAATCATCTTACGGACATGGTTAGATGATATTAATGCGCTCTATTCCTTTCGTCAGTACGCATTTTACCGTCCAAAGGATCAAAGTATTTTATTCGTAGGGAATACCAAATGGGCGTGTATTGAAATTACAACAGGTCGGCCAAAGCGTATGTCACCGAGTTTTACTCATGCCTACCAACCGATTGGGTTGGATTTAAATCCGATGGATTTTTCAACTTTATATGAGTAAATCGAAGGACTGAAATCACCATCTAGAGACTTTGATGGGATAATTATTTTGAATACTTTGAAATGCTGTTCTGCTATAATCCCCGACAATTTTGTTAAACCGCTTTGGCTCATGACTTGTTATAAGTTTAGAGCATTCTATTTTGTTAAGGTAACCCATGGCGCAAGCTAAAAAATCCGTAGATATCAAAAATATACGTAATTTCTCGATTATTGCTCACATTGACCATGGTAAATCAACCTTGGCAGATCGATTCATTCAAATGTGTGGTGGTTTACAAGATCGCGAGATGCAAGCTCAAGTATTAGACTCTATGGAGCTTGAGCGTGAGCGTGGGATTACCATTAAGGCTGCATCGGTAACCTTGTATTACACCCATCCAAATGGTCAAGAGTATCAATTAAACTTTATTGATACACCAGGGCACGTCGACTTTTCTTATGAAGTGTCACGCTCTTTGGCCGCATGTGAAGGTGCGCTTTTAGTCGTCGATGCTGCGCAAGGTGTTGAGGCACAGTCAGTAGCAAACTGCTATACGGCAATTGAGCAAGGGTTAGAAGTTTTACCCATCTTAAATAAGATTGATTTACCTCAAGCTGAACCTGAGCGTGTCATTCACGAAATTGAAGAAATTATCGGGATTGAAGCAACAGATGCACCGACGTGTTCAGCAAAAACTGGTTTGGGGGTTGAAGGTGTTTTAGAGCGCCTAGTTGATGTGATTCCAGCACCACAAGGTGATCGCGATGCACCTTTACAAGCATTAATTATCGACTCATGGTTTGATAACTATTTAGGAGTTGTTTCTCTCGTTCGAATCAAACAAGGTCGTATCCGCAAGGGCGACAAAATGTTGGTGAAATCAACGGGGCAAACTCATCCAGTTACATCTGTTGGCGTATTCAATCCTAAACATACTGAAACAGATATTCTCGAAGCGGGTGAAGTTGGCTTCGTGATCGCTGGTATTAAAGATATTTTTGGTGCGCCTGTGGGCGATACAATTACTTTGTCGAACACACCAGATGTTGCTATTTTACCAGGTTTTAAAAAGGTTAAACCGCAGGTCTATGCGGGTCTTTTCCCAATTGATGCTAGTGACTTTGAACCATTCCGTGAAGCGCTACAAAAATTACAAATTAATGACTCAGCGCTGTTCTTTGAACCAGAAAGTTCAGATGCTTTAGGTTTTGGTTTCCGTTGTGGCTTCCTAGGCATGCTTCATATGGAAATTGTACAAGAGCGTTTAGAGCGTGAATACGATCTTGATCTAATCAGTTCTGCGCCGACAGTAATTTATGAAGCATTGACTAAAAAAGGCGATATTATTTATATCGACAGCCCATCAAAAATGCCTGATGGTTCAACAGTTGAAGATTTGCGTGAGCCGATCGCAGAGTGTCATATTCTTGTGCCACAAGAATATTTAGGTAATGTCATGACCTTGTGTATTGAACGTCGCGGTGTTCAAAAAGATATGAAATTCTTAGGTAATCAAGTTTCAATCACTTTTGAAATTCCTATGGCAGAAGTGGTCATGGATTTCTTTGATAAGTTGAAATCTTGTTCACGTGGTTTTGCATCTTTAGATTACAACTTCGTGCGTTTTGAGAGTTCAGCTTTAGTTAAGGTTGACGTGTTAATTAATAGCGAAAAGGTGGATGCTCTGGCAATGATTTGCCACCGTCAAGATGCGCGTCATCGCGGTATTGCGTTGGTTGAGAAGATGAAAGATTTGATTCCACGCCAAATGTATGATGTTGCAATTCAAGCGGCAATTGGTGCACAAATCATTGCACGCTCTACCGTAAAAGCCATGCGTAAGAATGTATTGGCAAAATGTTATGGTGGTGACGTTTCACGTAAGAAGAAACTTCTTGCGAAACAAAAGGAAGGTAAGAAACGTATGAAACAAGTAGGAAGTGTTGAAATTCCTCAAGAAGCGTTCTTAGCCGTATTGAAAGTGGATAGATAAAGAAAAGATGAGCGAGGTGGTTTTTCAAACCTCGCTACAAGACGAGCAGCTGTGCTGTGAGAGAGGGTGTGTGGATTTTGATTTTAATTTGATTCTGGTACCAGTTACACTAATTTTTTTTCTAGTGTGGCTACTCGATAAATTTGTACTAAAGCAGCGTGCAAATAAAGGGCGTGATCAGGAAAATTTTGTTATAACGTGGGCGTATGATTTTTGGCCCGTGTTAGCAGTAGTCTTAATCCTTCGTTCTTTCTTATATGAACCATTTAATATCCCATCTGATTCTATGGTGCCTACCTTAGAAACAGGTGATTTTATTTTAGTAAATAAATTTGATTATGGTGTGCGTTTACCGATTGTAAATGCAAAAGTAATTGATGTAGGTGAGCCAAAACGTGGTGAAGTCATCGTATTTCGTTATCCACCACAACCAACCATTAGCTATATTAAGCGTGTGGTGGGTTTGCCAGGCGACCATATTCAGTTTAAAGCTGGACAATTAATTATTAACGGAAAGCAAATTGCTAAAGTCGCAACTGAATTTAAACGTGATAAAGATCAATTAGAAACTCCTACAGTTTATTACTTTAAAGAAACATTAGGTGAACACCAGCATTTAATTCGTTATTTAGATGGTCGTAATCCTTTAGCAGAACAATTTCAATTTGCAAAGTTACGTGGAGCTGACGCACTCGTTCCATTTGTTGCCAAAGAAAATAATGTTTTTATTCAAAGTAATGGGCAGGATTGGGAAGTAACTGTGCCGAAAGGACAGTATTTTGCAATGGGTGATAATAGAGATCAAAGCGCTGATAGCCGTTTTTGGGGTTTTGTGCCAGAAGCAAACTTAACAGGCCGTGCTTTTTATGTATGGATGCATAAAGAACCTGGTTTCAATCTTCCAAGTTTCGGCCGAAATGGTAAGATTGACTAATAAATAAAACGTATAGGACATACTAAAGATGCGTAAATCTCAGCAAGGGGCTTCGTATATTGCAATTTTATTTGGAGTGGTTTTATTTGCGATTGCTGTAAAGGCATCGATCGCAATCTGGCCAGCATATTGGGATGATCGAATTATAGATTCTCAAATTGAAGGTCTATTAAAGGATAGTCCTGAGAATACTACACCAACTAAGTTCGCAGCTCAGATGGATCAGCGTCTGGAGATGAATGGGGTTCGGGATCTTCATTTCAAGGATGTTGCACAGGTTACTTATAAAGATGATTTAATTGTTAAGAAAAAGTATGAAGTGCGTAAGCCTTTTATGCTGAATATTAGTTTAGTGATGAATTTTGAGAAAACCTTTGACCAAAAATCTGCCAAACAAGCTCAATGATACCCGTTTACAGGGGCGAATTGGTCACCAGTTTAAACAGCTTGATTTGTTGAAACTGGCATTGACCCATCGTTCTGTGAGTCAAAAGCACAATTATGAACGCCTAGAATTTCTAGGCGATTCATTATTAGGGATGATTGTTGCCAATTATCTTTACCATACCTACCCACTTGAAAATGAAGGGCGTTTAACGCGTATGCGTGCGACCTTGGTTCGTCAGGAAGCATTGGGGAAAATTGCAAATGACTTACAATTGAGTCGGTCATTAATTTTAAGCACAGGCGAGTTAAAATCGGGTGGACATCACCGAGAGTCAATTCTGGCGGATACCGTTGAAGCAATCATTGGTGCTATTTATTTAGACAGTAATGATCTCAACTTGCTCGAACGCATTGTGTTAAAATGGTATGAACCATATCTTGATCATATCGAACCGACCGATCAGCTGAAAGACCCTAAATCACGTTTGCAAGAGTATTTACAAGCACGTAAAAAACCTCTCCCAGTTTACGAGGTTGTAGATATTCAGGGTGATGCCCCGAATCAACATTTCAAAGTGGAATGTGATGTAGCGGGATTGCCAAAAATTATAGGCGAGGGCTCAAGTCGTCGTTTTGCCGAACAAACGGCAGCGGCAGAGATTTTAAAATTATTGGAGCAATAACCTGATGTCTCATTCAGAAGAAAATAAGCCAGAAGCAACTGAACAGCAAGATGGCAATAATCTAGTTGATCAATTTTTTAGTTCTCAAGGAACGACCATTCCTTCAGATTTCAAAAGCGGTTTTGTTGCAATCGTTGGGCGTCCAAACGTGGGCAAGTCAACTTTGATGAACCATATCTTGGGTCAAAAACTATCTATTACTTCACGTAAGCCACAAACCACACGCCATAAGATTGTGGGTATTGACTCGCGTGAGAAATCACAGGCTGTATTCGTAGATACGCCTGGGATGCATAAGAAAGAAGTACGTGCCATCAATAAGATGATGAACCGCGCTGCACATTCAGCATTGCGTGATGTGAACTTGGTTTTATTTGTAGTTGATGCACAAAAGTGGACGCAAAACGATGAATTAGTTTTGGAAAAACTTAAAAATGCCGATATGCCAGTGATCCTCGTGATCAATAAGCTCGATACATTTGAAAATAAAAATGAGGCTTTACCGCTGATTCGAGAGCGTGCCAAGCTCATGAATTTTGCTGAAATTGTTCCGGTTTCAGCATTGCGTGGTGCAAATCTAGATCATTTGCGTGACACGATTGAAAAATATTTGCCTTATCAACCACCATTGTATTCATTAGATCAAATTACTGATCGTTCTGAGCGTTTCCTTGCGAGTGAGATCATTCGCGAGAAAATCATGCGTCAGCTGGGTGAAGAGCTTCCATATGATTTGACTGTACAAATCGAATCATTTAAAACTGAGGAAGCAGCAGTAAATGAAAAAACAGGTCGTTTAAAGCCACCTTGTACGTATATTGATGCGACCATTTTTGTGGAACGCCAAGGCCAAAAAGCTATTGTGATTGGTGATAAAGGTGCGAAGCTGAAAAGCATCGGCATGGATGCACGTGCAGACATGGAAAAAATGTTTGAGCAAAAAATTATGCTAACGCTTTGGGTAAAAGTTAAAGGTGGTTGGTCTGATGATGAGCGTGCGTTAAAAAGCTTGGGTTATAGCGATATTTAACAGGTTTTAAGACAATGGAAACAGGTGTGAAAACAACAATTCGTATACTCGCGATTGTGACATGTGTATTCATGTTGCAAGGCTGTGTTCATAAGCTTGTGACCGTACCTGTTAAAGTTGCTTATAAGACCACTAAAGGTGTTGTTAAAGGAACTGGTGCGGTTGTTGGCGCAGTGATTCCCGATGGCGATGATGAAGAAAAGGATGAGAAAAAGAAGGACTAGTCTCGTACTATGATGCGCAATGAAGTCCTACATGGTTATTTGATTCATCATCGTAAATATCGTGAAAAAAGTCATATTGTGCATTTATTTACACAAGAATATGGTCGGGTGGATGGGATTCTAAGACAGACCCCACCGCCGCAATATCAGCCTATTCGTCTGCAAGCCACGGGCAAATCTGAACTAAAAAACTTCACAAAACTGGAAATTCTGAATCAACCTGTATTCTTTTATGGTGATGCATTTTTTGCTGGTTTTTATTTAAATGAAATTCTATTGCGACTATGCCCCTTAGAAGAGATGATGCCGCAAACATTTGAACAATATCAGTTAATTTTAGTGTTGTTACAGCAATTGGCGACACACGAACAAGCTGCTGTATTTCTTAGGCAGATTTTGCGTCAATTTGAGCATGTACTATTGGTGGAGCTTGGCTACGCCATTGATTTCTCAATAGATGCGAGTCAACAAGACATTCAGGTCAACCAGCATTATCAATTTCAACTCAATGATGGTTTTTTACCAGTTTCACAAGCCTCGCGTTCAACACTTGATGGTGCATTGATTACATCCATGCAAAGTTATGAAGATGGGCAGGATTTTTCTCACGAACAATTGCAATTATTGGGTAAACTATACCGTCAAATGATTAGCGCCTTGTTGGGTGATCGACCGCTGAAAAGCCGTCAACTTTGGATTCAAAGTACACAAACTTGATATTCCTGATGTATTGAAAATAATGATTCAGGGCTAAACCGATAGGATAATTTTTATGGCTGCAATCTTAGGTGTAAACATTGATCATGTTGCGACATTAAGACAAGCACGTGGTACAACTTACCCTGATCCAGTTCAGGCTGCTTTGTTGTGTGAACAGGCTGGTGCGGAGGGGATTACTTTACATTTGCGTGAAGATCGCCGTCATATACAAGATGATGATGTACGTCGTATGCGTCCATTATTAAAAACACGTATGAATTTGGAATTGGCGGTAACTGATGAAATGGTTGCGTTTGCCAAAGAGATTCAACCCCAGCATGTGTGTTTCGTGCCTGAACGCCGTCAAGAAGTGACCACCGAAGGTGGATTGGACGTGGTTGGGCATTTTGAAAAAGTGAAGGCGGCAACTGAAGCACTGAAAGCGATTGGCAGTGATGTGTCTTTGTTTATCGATGCAGATTTTGCACAAATTGACGCAGCTGTCGCATGTGGTGCACCAACCATTGAAATCCATACGGGTGCTTATGCTGATGCCGAGACAGATGAGCAGCAACAAGCTGAATTAGCTCGTATTATCAAAGGTGCTGAATATGCAGCAGCTAAAGGTTTAGTTGTGAATGCCGGGCATGGTTTGAATTTGGATAATGTGGTAGCAATTGCAGCAATTCCACAAATTTATGAACTCAACATTGGTCATTCGATTATTGCCGATAGTGTATTCGTTGGTTTGACTCAAGCAGTAACAGATATGAAAGCAGCGATTCAGGCTGCTGCGAGATAAGTTGATGAGTAGTGTAAATTATGATGAGTTAATGCAACCTGTCATTGCATTTTTAGGTTGTACCACTCCTCAGGCGTGGCTAGATGAAGCGGTGAATAACCTTGACATCTTAATACAAGATCATGCTAACTGTGAGAAAAAAGCGGCCAGTACAGCGATGAACCTGATGTTCCGCTATAGCTTTTTTACAGATCTGCAAGTGAAATTGGCGCAATTGGTACGTGAAGAAATGCTGCATTATGAGCAGGTTTTGGAGTTCATGAACAAACGTGGTCAAGAGTGGAAGGGTTTGAGTGCAGGGCGCTATGCGGGTGGATTACGTAAAGAGATCCGTACTTATGAACCTGAAGCATTGATTGATGTGATGATTATTGGCGCATTTGTGGAAGCACGCTCGTGTGAACGTTTTTATGCGCTGGCACCTGTTGTAGACGATGAACTTGGACGTTACTATCGTTACTTGCTTAAATCGGAATCTCGTCATTTTGAGGATTATCTGGCACTGGCCTTGGATGTTGCAAAAACTGCCAAACTTAAAGATCCAGAAGAAAATATTCAGCAGCGGATTGAACATATCCGTGAAGTGGAAAAGAATCTAATTTTAACGCCAGATGATACGTTCCGTTTCCATAGCGGTGTGCCTAGTCGCTAAACACACCATTTTTGCATAAATCAATTAAACACGAGGTGTTGTAGACTACTTAGGGTTCTGATCAGCATTTAAAAATTTATAAATATTTTCAAATGGAATGTGGTCGCTAGCATCAGAACCGTAATATGTTTCAATAATATAACCTTGCTCATCAATTAAAAAATCTGCTGGCATAATATCACTTGGATTTTGTAGATTCTTTTTTAAACCCTCAGCCCCAATTATTTTGATGCCTAAAACCCATGAGACGAAATGTCGAAAAACGCTATAAGCAGAGCGTGCCATTGATCGTTCAATACCATAAGCTTTATAGGCGATATTTTCAGGATCGGCGACGATCGTAAAAGGGCGAGGGCGTTTTCTTACAAATTCATTGACTTCTTCATGTGTTGATGAAAAAAATGCAATGATTTCTAAGCCTTCATCCGAAAGTTTTTTATAATGTTGTGTTAATTGGAAAATTCTAAAATTACAAAAAGGACAGTTTGTATCACGAAAAAATGCAAGTAAAGTGCGTTTACCTGAGTCTAGTCGAACTACTTTGCCATGGCTATCTATAAGTTGAAATTTTGGTGCAGTTTCTGGCGATATAAGACGCATTATGATAAGACCATATATTTTTAAAGGTATGCATTGTACTTAATATAAAAAAAGCCCCGATTATTGATCAGGGCTTTTGAGAATTTTGGCTCTCCCACCTGGGCTCGAACCAGGGACCTGCGGATTAACAGTCCGTCGCTCTACCGACTGAGCTATGGAAGAATGGTAGATTGGCTCTCCAACCTGGGCTCGAACCAGGGACCTGCGGATTAACAGTCCGTCGCTCTACCGACTGAGCTATTGGAGAATCTGATGCGCATTTTAGGGATGAATTTCAGATGCGTCAATAAGAATAATAAATAAAATGAATCGTTTGCTTGATAAATATGCTTTTTAATTTTTAATTATAAAAAAACTGCCCGAAGTGGGCAGTTTTTATTCAAGAAATAAAAATTATTTCTCAACACCTGCTGGTTGACCAGCAAGTTTTGCATTTGCATAGTCCCAGTTCACTAGGCTTTCTAGGAAAGTTGCGATGTATTTTGGACGTAAGTTACGGAAGTCGATGTAGTAAGCATGTTCCCAAACGTCGATTGTTAATACTGCGATTTGACCGTGAGCAAGTGGAGTATCTGCATTTGCAGTTTTAGTAATTGATAATTTACCATTTACTTCGTCAGCAACTAACCAAGCCCAACCTGAACCGAATTGAGTCGTTGCAGCAGCAGTGAATTCTTCTGCAAATTTTTCATAGCTACCAAAAGCTTCTTCGATTTTAGCTGCGATTGCGCCAGTTGGTTTACCACCACCGTTTGGCTTCATGCTGTTCCAGTAGAATGTGTGGTTCCATACTTGTGCAGCATTGTTAAAGATACCTGCTTTAGAAGCGTCACCAGCAGATGCTTTGATGATTTCTTCTAAAGTTTTACCTTCAAGGTCAGTACCTTTGATTAGGTTGTTTAAGTTAACAACATAAGTATTGTGATGTTTATCGTGATGGTATTCTAAAGTTTCGCGAGTAATGTGCGGAGCTAAGTCATCATAGCCATATGGAAGTGCAGGTAAAGTAATGGTTGTCATGTTCCAATCCTTGCAATTGCTGGGTTTTAAGTTAAGTGGCTCTATTGTAAATGATTCCAAACATAATAGGGCAGTCTTTTAAAGAACGATATACAATAAAGGTTCAATTAAAAACGATAAATAAAATCGGATTCGTCAATTCTATTAAATTGGATTATTTAGTTCAAAATAGATCGTTTCTACAGCAAACTGATTTTTAATTGCTTGAGCAAGACGTTGTACGCCATATCGTTCAGTTGCATGATGACCACAGGCAAAATAATGAACCCCTATTTCTTTAGCTTCATAAAAAGTACGCTCACTGACTTCGCCAGAAATATAAGCATCACAATCTTTTTCTGCTGCTTTATTAATAAAATCTTGAGCGCCGCCTGTACAAAATCCTACTTTTTGGATTTGAGTTTTCTCGCTCGGCAAATGAATCACATTAAAATCAAAAATAGCCTGTAAATTTGTTTTAAATTGCTCTGGGCTTAATGGACTTTCCAAATAGCCTATATTTCCAATCGGATGCTTTTCGAATGGATCTAAAGCTTCTAGTTTTTGTAAACCGATTAAATCTGCAATTGCGGCATTATTGCCAAGTGTGGGATGTGAGTCTAAAGGCAAATGGTAGGCGATCAAAGAGATGTTGTTCTGAATTAATTTTTTGATTCGATTACCACGCATACCTGTAATAGGGTAGGCTTCACCTTTCCAAAAGTAACCATGATGGACAAGTAAGGCATCTGCTTGCTGCACAATAGCTGCATTAATTGCATCTTCTGAGGCTGTAACAGCACAGACTATTTTATTTACATCAGGCGTGCCTTCAATTTGTAAGCCATTGGGTGCGTAATCTTTAAACTCACTAACTTTTAAAGTTTGATTACACCATTGCACAATATCATGCAAATTTGCCATGCGATTCCTCAACTGAATGACATTTATAGATTCAGCTTAATAAAAGCATATTTTTAAATGTAACTAAAGCTAGACAAAACTTTTTTAACTTTTGCAGTGATTTTAGGTAATTTACTTTACAATAGTGGAAAATTCCTGTTCTTCAATATATTAACTCCATTGTTCGCCTAGAGGATAATAAACGTGCGCCGTGCATTTACATGGTTACCTTGGGTATTACTCATTCTTGTTATCATTAGTTTCCTAAGCTGGCAAAAATTGCATCAGCCGAAGCCAACAGTCGCTGCCGATGGCGTTAAAATGCCTGCTGAAAAGGTTGAGCCTCTGATTGATACAACTCGAACAGGTGGTGTTGTTTCGTATAGTGCTGCCGTAAAAGTTGCTGCGCCTGCTGTGGTGAATATCTTTACCACTCAGAAAGTGAAACAGATGAATCATCCTTTATTGAATGATCCTGTATTTCGTGAGTTTTTTGGTAATCAAGCCCCTCAACAGCCTCAAAATGAAAATAGTTTAGGTTCAGGTGTTATCGTTCGTGCAGATGGTTATATTCTAACGAATAATCATGTGATAGCTCAGGCAGAGCATATTGTGGTGGCATTGCATGATGGTCGTCGTGCTGAAGCGAAAGTCATTGGTACAGATCCTGATACTGATTTAGCTGTGATTAAAATTGAGTTAGACAAACTTCCTGTCCTACCGTTTAAACTCAGTGGCAATGAAGTTGGCGATGTTGTACTTGCAATCGGTAATCCATTTGGCGTGGGACAAACAGTTACGCAAGGGATTATTTCGGCGACAGGTCGTTCAGATTTAGGTATCAATACCTATGAAGACTTTATTCAAACTGATGCGGCGATCAATCCAGGTAATTCAGGTGGTGCATTAATTGACGTTGCGGGGAATTTAATCGGCGTAAACACTGCGATTTTCTCTCAATCAGGCGGTTCGTTAGGGATTGGTTTTGCAATTCCAGCGAAAATTTGTCAGCAAGTATTAAATTCAATTTTGAAAGATGGTCGTGTTGTTCGTGGTTGGTTAGGTATTAGCTTAATTCCTAATACCATGGATGAGGACGTATTGGCTGCGAAACCTGTTGGAGTCGTTGTTGCTGATGTCTTGCGTGATGGTCCAGCAGATGCTGCAGGTGTAAAACGCGGCGATAAAATTATTCAAGTCAATAATGAGCAAATTACTTCAGCTTCACATTTAATCAACTATGTTGCATTGCAAGCCCCTGCAAGTGTGATTGATGTGGTGGTTGAACGTGATGGCAAGCAGCAAACCTTGCAGGTCAAAGTAGGCGAGCGTAAAGTGCAGCAAAATGCCCAGTCGCAATATATCCCATTGCCTAAGCCTCAAGACTAATATGATCTTATGATTTAATTTGAATATGAAAGGCTACTGAGGTAGCCTTTTTATTTATGAAAAGAAAAAAGCTTGCTGATAAAGGTCGATCAGCAAGCTTTTTGCAAATTTTGGAGTTTTTTATTTTTTATTACACCATCGAAATTTGATGATTTGATGACAGTTTTTTTATAATTAGATTACAACGACTCAATATCAGTATTTATAATCCATTTGCAACCATAACTTTTGAGTATCTACAGAAAACTCTTCCGCTTGATAATCTGAGAGTTTTGCTAGGGCAGACAAACCTTTAATAGGCAAAGCATGAGAATAAGAAATAGAGAATTCTTGACCATAATCCATATTTTTTTCATCACTACGATATTGATGTAGTTCAGTGCCTAATTTACCTTTACTAAATACATTAAAACTTGATGAAATGTACAAGTCAGTTAAACCATTCACGGGCGTTGTCAAGAATAAGTCAGCCCATCCGTTAAACTTATGTTTAGTCGCCAATGGGGTTTGAAATGCAATTTTTCCATCATCACTACCAAGCACTTCATAGCCAAGTGTGATTTCACCCAGTGCTGAACCTTTATCCGTGATGCTATAACCTAATTCTAATGCATAATAATCAGCATCATAATTTATAGGTTGCTCAGCATATTCACTTTGTTTGGCATATTCAGCAACGTATCTAAAATTGTTTTTCTTACCTGTTAAGCGTAAGCCATAGGTTTGATTTGACCAAGCACTTAAATCCTCGAAATCCATCAAATACCCATATAATGTTGCGTTCAACAATGGGTTGTAATTCATTTTAGCTTGAATTAAGTGAATTTGACTGTTTTGTTTACCATCTTGGGCTGCTACAAATTTAGGTTTTACATCTTCACTACCAAAAATAGTATTGACTTGATCAATATAGGCATAATACAAACCAAACTCTTTGCAAGGTTTAATATTTAAACTAATCGCATCAAAGGTTTGATCATTTTGACGCCAAGCTACGGAGCCTACAAAGCGCTGATTATCTAAATTAATAGCTTGACGACCAATACTTAAATCAAACTTTGGACTATAAGCATATTTTAAATAAGCTTGATTCAATTGTAGGTTTTTAGGATCAGGGACTGTACTGTAGTTTGTTTCAGCATTACGTGTGCTATTGAAATGATCATTAATTTCGACAGTTCCTTCTCCTTGCACAAATGCGCTTAAGCCATGCCAAGAGCCAGTTTCCAGTGAAGGGCGTAGTCTCAAAGTCCAAGCATCAGCATTTTTTAGTTGGTTATCTTGGTCAACTAATTCGTAACGTAGGCGACTATCGAGAGAAAATTGAGTTTGACTTAAAAAGTTATCTGCGGCAAACGTCGTAGTTGTTAAAACACTGAGCATAGCAAAGCTAAGAAGATTCAATTTCATATTGAGACCCCTGAGAGATTATAATTTCTGGATTTAATTTTGATTGTGCAGGGGAAAGGTAAGTTTCCCCGCACTAAGTGAATGATGATTAAGAGGTGATAGAGTTGCGTTCAAGCATAGCTTGGTCAAACAGTTGTTGTTCTTTCGTTTTATGTTCTACAGAGAAGCGGATGAGAATGACACCGAAAGCGGCCACAGTTACAAGACCACCTAAAATCATGAGGCAAGTTTGAACATCTAGTAAGCCTTTAAGTAGGAAGCCTGCTGCAACCGCACCAACATTACCACCAGCCCCAATAATGCCCGCCACACCACCAAGTGCATTACGGTCAATGAAAGGAACTAAAGCATAAGTTGCTCCACAAGACATATGCGTGAATAGCGCGAAGACAGTCATGCTAATAATAGCAAGAGCTACAGTATTCATTTGTGAGAAGAGAATCAGGAACAAGCCTTCACATAAGATAAGAATAAATAATACTTTTGTACGACCATCTAAACCTTTTGAAATCGCAACTTTATCTGAAACAATTCCACCTAAAGCACGAGCGAATAAGGCAAGTAGACCAAAGATACCCGCAGTTAAACCTGCTTCTTTTAAACCCATGTTGAAGTGGTCAACATAGTACATTGCGGCAATGTTATGAATGAAGATTTCGATACCGAAACATGCTGCGTAAGAAACAAATAGAATCCAAACACGATAGTTACGAGCAGCTTGCATTAAGATAGCAACACCACCTTTTTTACCGCTACCAACTTCAACACCGTTTGCACGTAATTCTTTAAAGTCACCTTGTGGACAGTCTTGTGTAAGTTTCCAATAAAGTACACCAACAATTACCATCATAATGCCAGGTACAAGCAACGCAATTCTCCAACCCATTGCTTGTTCAACGCCAAACATCACAATTGCACCTAGAATTAATGGCATGATTGCTTGTGTTGCACCTCCACCCGCATTTCCCCAACCTGCAGAAGCCGCATTGGCTGTGCCAACAACATTAGGTGCAAACATGACACTAGTATGATACTGGGTGATGACGAAGCTCGCACCAATTGCACCAATCAAGAGACGGAAAAACAAGAACGATTCATAAGTATTTGCTGCTGCAACACCGAAAACAGGGATACTGCCAACAATGAGAAGAGCAGTATAGGTTTTGCGTGGTCCATACTTGTCACAGAGTGGGCCAACAATGAGTCGGATCAGAATTGTGATTGCAACCGCAGCGATATTGATGTTTGCGATTTGGTCTTTGGTTAGATTAAATTCACCTTTGATGACTGGCATTAAGGGTGCACAAGCAAACCAAGCGAAAAAACATACAAAGAATGCGAGCCAAGTCATATGAAAAGCACGCATGGCAGGCGTTGAAAAGCTAAATAATTTTATTTCAGTTGCTTTTTTAGCATTTAGATTCATTTTTGAAGACATAACCTTCCCCTGAACTGAACGAAATATATTTTTGCTATGCAATATTTCTGCATACACAAACCGAACAGAACGGACTTCATTGGCCGTCAGCAAATTTTTTATGAATCATCGTTGATTCATGATGCTTGTTACTAAGCAAGGGGTGTGCCAAAAAACAAATTTGATCAAAATTTAAAATTAACTATATGATTTTAAATATATAATTATATTTATAATATTATTTGTATTGATGAATGTTATTTATCAATGAATCTCATATGCTTTATTGGTATTTATGTTTCTTCATTATTTCGAAAATGATTGCAATTGGTGCATGTTTTTTATGAATGATGATTTAAAAGGTGGCGATAAATAAAAAAACAGCCGAAGCTGTTTTTTAAAGTTTTGTCTAAAAACGATAGCCAACGCCTAAATAAGTAATGAGTGGGTCTATATCAATTTTAGTATTTGCTTGGATCAACTCTTTACCTGTATTGCGGTCAGTCACATAAATTTTTGCTTCATTATTCATTTTTGAATAAGAAACTGATCCAACGGCAAACCAATTGGGATTGAAATCATAAGTTGCGCCTACTGTGACAATCGGAGCAAAAGTATCAGTCGCTTTCAATTTGACAATAGGATCTGCTGATGATGTCTTACCATCTAAGGCAGCTCCTGCTTTGCCGTCATGGATATTTTGGATCATGTGACCAGCTTTTACTAAATCAGATTCTATGCCCGAGTTCATTTTAAGATCATTAAAATAAGCATACATCACACCTGCTCCAACGTAAGGTCGAAATTTATTCACGCCTGATTTACCAAACTGGTAATGGAGTTCTACCGCAGGTAGCCAAGCACGTGCAGTTGCTGCTTTGCCTCCTTGGGTCAGATCTGTGATATGAAGATCCTGTTTTAAGTCAATATCACCTAAAATAGTACTTGCTGATCCACTTAATGGCGCGTATATGTCGCCTTTCCCTTTAATATCAACTTTTGGAGGAATTCCTGCCTTAATCTCTAGAGATAAATTATCAGTAAAGTGATAATTTGCCATAATACCAACGGTATCTACATTGTCTGCTTCTAAACCTGTTCCTTGGCTTTGCCAGTTAGATAATCCTTTAATGGTAGCTGTACCTGTTGCAAGACCCGATACAGTATCGGTCGGCCATAAATTAATGGCACCGTAAACGATAGGATTGGAATCTTTGACTGCTGCATCTAGTACGGCTTGTTTAGACACATCACCTACTTTAGATTGTGTTCCCTCAGCTACAGTCGTATTGATATTAATAGGATTTGCAGAACCTTGTGGCATGGCATGTAACCAACCAGCTGAAAGAGAGAAACGTTTGAAACCATCTCCATCTTTTAAACTAAAATAAGGTGACTCCGCAAAGCTCATAGTGGGTAGGGTTGCAGCAATTCCTACTGCAATGCATAGCATACGTTTTTTCATAGTGAGGACTCCATGTCCGATTTATAAGGAACTTTTTATTCTGATAAAAATAACGTTTTTTACTAAATGGTTTGTTTAGTTAAAATTTATAATTGTTATGCTTATAAAGACTTTTGTTTGATTTAGATGAATTAATGAAGAAATTATGAATATGAAAAAAAGCTACCGAAGTAGCTTTTCTTTAACGAAATAAATTACATAAAACGAGATAAATCTTCGTCAGGGCGAGCAGTAAGTACTTCGATGCCTGTTTCTGTTACCAAAATGGTATGTTCATATTGAGCTGAAAGCTTGTGGTCTTTAGTAACCACAGTCCATTTGTCACCTAAAAGTTTTGTTTGCCAAACCCCTGCATTGACCATTGGCTCAATCGTAAACGTCATGCCTGCTTCTAAGCGCATACCCGTACCTTTCTGACCATAGTGTAAAACTTGTGGTTCATCATGGAAAACATTGCCAATACCATGACCACAATATTCACGCACAACACTAAAACGTTCAGACTCAACATATTGTTGGATTGCATGTCCAATATCGCCAAGATAAGAGCCGTGTTTAACCGTAGCCATACCACGATACATGGCTTCTTGTGCAACTTGGCAGAGACGATTTGCAAGAATAGAAGTCTCTCCACCAACGATATACATCATGTTGGTATCGCCGTGATAACCATCTTTAATGACCGTTACATCAATATTGAGAATATCACCATTTTTTAAAACTTTACTTTCAGAGGGAATACCATGACAAACGACATGGTTAACCGAAGTACAAATCGAATGTTGAAATGCTGGGCGACCAGGTGCAGCGCCATAGCCAACACATGCTGGAATTGCTTGTTGTACATTTTCAATGTGATTACGACAGATTGTATCAAGTTCTAGGGTATTTACGCCTGCTTTAATATACGGCTTAATCATGTCTAAAATTTCAGCCGCCAGTTTTCCTGCAACACGCATCTTTTCAATTTCTTCGGGCGTTTTGATTAATCGACGAGGAGCTGTGTAAGTCGTGTTCATGATCTCTAAAAACTTTTGGTAATTTACAAGCGTCTATGGTATAAATAGCCGCCTATTTTATCAAATGCTTTTCGTTACAATTTTGCTTATACAAGTTGTGCGAAAAACTGATGAATAGTTATCAAAAATCCGCACATATATCGACACATTACTCTGGGTGCCTAGCAATAGGTGGAGAATGCGGATATATGGAGGCCTAACCCAAACTTTAAGGTAAAGAAAATGGCAGATTACAACGTAAGCATGCGCGACCTTCTTCAAGCAGGCGCACACTTTGGTCACCAAACTCGTTTTTGGAATCCAAAAATGCGTCAATATATTTTCGGTGCGCGTAACAAAATTCACATCATCAACCTTGAGCACACTGTTCCTGCGTTAAATGATGCTTTGAACTTTGTTAACAATCTTGCAAGCAAAAAGAACAAAGTATTGTTCGTTGGTACTAAACGTGCTGCTTCTAACATCATCCGTGAACAAGCTCAACGTGCTGGTCAACCTTATGTAGATCACCGTTGGTTAGGTGGTATGTTGACGAACTGGAAAACACTTCGCCAATCTATCAACCGTTTAAAAGATCTTCAAACTCAATCTCAAGATGGTACTTTTGCTAAGCTTACTAAACGTGAAGCTTTAGAGCGTACTCGTGAGATGGAAAAACTTGAACGTGCTTTAGGCGGCGTTAAAAACATGGGTGGTTTACCTGACGCATTATTTGTAATCGACGTTGATCACGAAGCGATTGCAATCAAAGAAGCGAAAAACTTAGGTATTCCTGTAATCGGTATCGTTGATACAAACTCTAACCCAGATAACGTTGATTATGTTATTCCTGGTAATGACGATGCGATCCGTGCAGTAACTTTATATGCATCAGCTATGGCAAATGCAATTCTTGCTGGTAAAGAATATGCTCAATCACAAGCGAATGCACAAGCTAAAGGCGATGACGCTGCAAAAGACGCTTCTGAGGCTTAATGCGGTTTGACGCAAGCTTGTCATTTTTGCGACATGTAATGGTGGCAAATTAAGCGTCGAGATTGCAAACGGTCCAGAGTTTCTTTGGGCCGTTTTTGTTGAACAGATTTATTTTCTACCGATTTTAGGAGATCAACATGACTGCAATTACTGCAAGCATGGTAAAAGAATTACGTGACCGTACTGGTCTTGCAATGATGGAATGCAAAAAAGCATTAACAGAGGCAGGCGGTGACATTGAACTTGCGATTGATAACCTTCGTAAATCAGGTCAAGCAAAAGCTGCTAAAAAAGCAGGTAACATTGCTGCTGATGGTGCGATCACTATCATCCAAAACGGTAATAAAGCAATTCTTGTTGAAGTTAACTGTCAAACTGACTTCGTTGCTAAAGACGAAAACTTCAAAAACTTCTCTGATAAAGTTGCTGCTGCTGCACTTGCTGCAAATGAAACTGATGCTGCAAAAATTGCTGAACTTAAGCTTGAAGATGGCGCAACTGTAGAAGAAGCTCGTGTTGCACTGGTTCAAAAAATTGGTGAAAACATTCAAGTTCGTCGTGCTCAAATCGTTGAAGGCGAAAACTTGGCTGTTTATAAGCACGGTTTAAAAATCGGTGTTGTTGTTTCTTACACAGGTGATGCTGACACTGGTAAAGGTATTGCAATGCACGTTGCTGCGTTCAACCCAGTTGCTGTAAATGCAGAAGCTGTTCCAGCTGACTTGATCGCTAAAGAGAAAGAAATTGCTGAAGCGAAAGCGTTGGAATCTGGTAAGCCAGCGAACATCGTTGAGAAGATGGTAAGTGGTTCAGTTGAGAAATACTTGAACGAAGTTGCACTTGACCGTCAAATGTATGTAATCGACAACGACAAGAAAGTTGCTGATGTATTGAAAGCAACTGGTACAGTTGTAGCTCAATTCGTTCGTTTCGAAGTGGGTGAAGGTATTGAGAAGAAAGCTGAAATGAGCTTTGCAGAAGAAGTTGCTGCTGCTCAGGCTGAAGCTGCGAAGTAATTCGTATCTTTTCAAAAAACCCAGCCTTGTGGCTGGGTTCTTTATTGGTTCTTTTTTACATCCCCAAACTATGACTCATCGTGTTGCTGTTTGAATTGTGCCAATGCCTCAATTCGATACTGAATGAGCATTTCGCCAATTTCTGCACCTTGAACATGTTCTGGTAAATCCTGTGCCCGAATATTCCGAACAATCTCCATGGCATCCAAAATATACTGTGCTTGTGGGTAGGGGCGATCTTCTAAACCTAATCGACCTTTAGCATCGCATTCACAAGCCTGCACAAAAGCAATAACTTTTTCTGGTTTTCGTAAAACATCCAAGCGCTGTAGTAAACGCCATACAGTACCAGGTTTCAAATTTTTGATTTGATGGCATTTCAGATGTTCTTTGCAAACAATTAAAGCTAAATTTTTCAGATGTGTGGGAACTTTCAAGCGTTCACATACGTTTGTAACGGGTTCTAATCCACGTTCCTCATGCATGATATGCCGTGGTAATTCCTCAGTTGGAGTAAGTGCTTTCCCTAAATCATGCACCAAGACAGCAAAACGTACATCTAGTCCATAGTTGGCCTGACAAGCTTGTTTTAGTGCCATTAAGGTGTGTACACCACAATCTATTTCGGGGTGGTACTCTGGGCGTTGAGGAATACCAAATAATGCATCTATCTCAGGAAACAGTACTTTTAGCGCATCACAATCTCTTAATGTTTGAAAATAGATATCGGCATGATCTTCCATTAATGCACGAGAAGTCTCTTTCCATACACGTTCAGGTGTTAAAGCATTCAGTTCCCCTGAATTGGCAATCCTTTTCATTAATTGCAAAGTTTCTTCTGCAATTTCAAATCCATAACTAGCATAACGAGCAGCGAAGCGAGCAACACGTAGCACACGTAAGGGATCTTCTGTAAATGCATCTGAAACATGGCGTAGGATTTTCTGATCAAGATCTTTTTGACCACCATATGGATCATAAACTTGTCCAGTTTCATCCATTGCCATTGCATTAATTGTTAGGTCACGGCGAATTAAATCTTCTTCTAATTTAACAGTGGTATCAGTAAAAAATTGGAATCCGTGATAGCCAATGCCTGATTTTCTTTCAGTACGTGCTAGTGCATATTCTTCTTTTGTTTTTGGATGAAGAAATACAGGAAAATCCTTTCCAACGGGTTGGTAGCCTTGAGATAATAATTGTTCAGGTGTTGCTCCAACCACAACATAATCTTTTTCGTGATAGGGGCGACCGAGTAAATGATCTCGAACAGCACCGCCTACTAAATAAACTTGCATAAAAAACCTCTATTCTTCACACAATCATGCTACAGAATAGAGGTTTTCTCAAGCATTAAGCATAGCTTTTAATGTTAAAAGCTATGCTTAAACTGTATCAGTTTTGGCTTTGCTGAATTTCAGCAACAGTTAAAGCTGTCATATTCACTAGACGACGGGTAGTTGCTGTCGGTGTTAAAATATGAACTGGCTTTGCTGCGCCTAACAAGATTGGACCAATCGTTACATTATTACCAGATGTTGCTTTTAACAAGTTGAATGAAATATTTGCAGAATCTAAATTCGGCATAATCAACAAGTTTGCTGAACCTTTAAAGCGTGAATTTGGAAATGCAAAATGACGAATATTATCATCTAATGCAGCATCACCATGCATTTCACCTTCAACTTCAAGTTCAGGAGCTTGCTCAGAAAGTAAACGATAAACTTCACGCATTTTATGAGCACTTGGATCAACTTGATCGCTACCGAAACTTGAGTGAGAAAGTAAGGCGACACGAGGGGTCATACCAAAACGACGCACTTCTTCGGCTGCTAAAATAGTCATCTCTGCAAGTTGTTCAGCAGTTGGATTGGTATTTACATAGGTATCGGCAATAAACAAGTTACGATCTTCAAGCATTAATGCATTGAGTGTAAAGAATGTACTACGGCCTTGTTTTAAACCGATCACGTTTTTAACGAAATCTAAATGGATATCGTAGCTCGCATAAGTACCACATAGCATACCATCAGCTTTACCGAACTTAACTAGCAATGCGGCGATTAAGGTTGAACGACGACGTGCTTCACGTTGCGCATATTCAACAGTTACGCCTTTACGTTGCATTGTATTGTAGTAGTCTTTCCAGAAATCATCATATAAAGGATTGTTTTCTTGATCGACGATTTCAATATTGACACCGTGCTGTAAGCGTAAACCGAGTTTTCTGATATTGTCTTCAATAACGGCTGTACGACCAACAAGAATTGGTTTAGCCAGACCTTCATCTACAACAATTTGAACCGCACGTAATACACGTTGATCTTCACCCTCGGCATATGCAATACGCTTAGGGTCAGTTTTCGCTTGTGAGAAAATCGGTTTCATTAAGAATGCTGAGTTATATACAAACTCAGAAAGTCTTTGACGATATGCAGAGAAATCTTCAATTGGACGTGTCGCAACACCAGAATCGATTGCAGCTTTAGCAACCGCAGGTGCGATTTCTAAAATCAAGCGTTGGTCTAGAGGGCGAGGGATCAAGTAATCACGACCGAATGATGCAGATTTTTCACCGTAAGTCGCAGCATCTGCTTCAATATGTGCCATACGTGCAATCGCATGCACACAAGCAATTTTCATATCTTCGTTGATCGTTGTAGCACCGACATCGAGTGCACCACGGAAAATATATGGGAAACAAAGTGCATTGTTTACTTGGTTTGGATAGTCTGAACGACCAGTTGCCATAATCACATCTGGGCGAACTTCGTGCGCATGTTCAGGTAAGATTTCTGGATCTGGGTTTGCCAATGCAAAAATAATTGGGTTTTCAGCCATTTCCTTAACCATTTCTTTGGTTAAGATTCCTGCCGCAGAAAGACCCAAGAACATATCTGTGTCAGCGATTACTTCATGTAATTGAGTCGCAGAAATATCTTGAACGTAACGTTTTTTCGACTCGTCCAGCCCTTCACGTGAAGTTGTTAAAAGGCCACGAGAATCAGCTACAATAATATTCGATTTATTTACGCCTAATGCACAAAGTAAATCTAAACATGACAATGCGGCAGCACCAGCACCTGATGCAACGATTTTAATTTCATCAATTTTCTTGTTCACGATCTGTAAGGCATTCAACAATGCTGAGCCTACAATAATACTGGTACCATGTTGATCATCATGGAACACAGGAATCTTCATGCGTTCACGAAGTTTTTTCTCGATATAGAAACATTCAGGTGCCTTGATATCTTCCAGGTTGATACCACCAAACGTTGGTTCCAATGCGGCAACGATATCCACGATCTTGTCTGGATCATTTTCCGCAATTTCAATATCAAATACATCAACACCAGCAAACTTCTTGAATAGAACGCCTTTACCTTCCATAACAGGCTTAGAAGCAAGAGGACCAATGTTTCCTAAACCAAGCACGGCTGTACCATTACTCACGACGGCAACCAAATTTCCACGTGCTGTATATTTTGCAGCAGCAGAAGGGTCACGTTCAATTTCTAGACATGGAGCAGCAACACCAGGAGAATATGCAAGCGCTAAGTCTCGTTGGTTTACGAGTTGCTTGCTCGGTGTCACGCTGATTTTTCCAGGCGTAGGAAATTCATGGTAATATAAAGCGGCTTCTTTTAAAGATTGATCGTCCATCTGAGTCTCGATTGTTCCGATAATAATCAGGCATATACATGGCTGATGATTATATTAAGATAAGTGCACAAGAATATAGCACTAGTTCATGTTTTCGCCCAGTCAAAAAAGCTTATTTTCACTGAACGTATAGGCTTATTGACAATTTATATTGGGTGTAAATTAAACTGCCAAAAGCTCAAAATATGGTTTTAACTGGAATATCTTGCAATTGCTAGACGCATATGTTGCTGTAAGTATTCAGTTGCATGTACGGCAGTTAAGGGTTTGGCAAATAAGTAACCCTGTAATATGTCACAGTTTTGTCGTTTCAAATATTCACATTGCTGTTCTGTTTCAACGCCTTCAGCGACAACTTTTAAGCCAATTGTTTTACCCATGGCAATCATAGCATTAACAATCGCATCTTGTTTTGCATTACCAATTTTCGAGATAAATGCACGATCAATCTTTAAAATATCAATTGGATATTCAGTTAAATAAGCCAGAGAAGAATAGCCTGTGCCAAAGTCATCCAGTGCAATTGAAATATTACGTTCTTTCAATGCACACAAAATTGTTTTAACACTTTCAGTATTTTCTAAAAATGCTGACTCGGTAATTTCTAACTCTAAATTTTCACCTGTAATAGAGTATTCATCGAGTACAGCATCAATATCATGCAATAACTGACCACGTAAAATTTGTTGAGCAACAATGTTTACAGCAATGTGGATGTTCGTAAAACCTAGTTTTTGCCATTCTTGTAACTGTTTTGCTGCCTCATACAAGACGAATCGTCCAATATCAGAAATTAGACTGGTACTTTCTGCTAAAGGAATGAAAATATCGGGCATGATTAAACCTTTCGTTGGATGTTTCCAACGAATGAGTGCTTCAAATCCATTAATTTGACAATTCTGAGCAGTGATCTTTGGCTGATAATATACAACGAGTTCATTGTTTTGAATCGCCTTTCTCAAGTCAAGCTCTAAATCAGTATGATTAACGACGAAGTTAGTTCGCTCACTAGAATAATAGCGGATTGTATTTCCACCTAAACGTTTGGCTTCTGTTAAGGCTTGCTCTGCATGGGTATTTAAGTTGTCAACTTGACGACCGTGTTCAGGGTAAATCGCAACTCCAATCGAAATACTGACCACATACTCTTGATTAGCGATATAAAAGGGTTTGCTAAAGGCTTCAACAATATTACTGCATAACTGATGAATTGGCGGATGTAACGGTGACATTTCATAAATGATTACAAAATCGTCTGCACTTAAATGTGAGACTAAAAGTGCATCAATATTACTGATACGCAAACGTTGTGCAACTTGCTTCAAAAGCTCATTACCCGCTTGATTGCTGAGTAATTCATTCAAGGCACGGAAACGGTCAATATTGATTCGGATAACTGCTAAATTCTGTATCGAAGCCTCATTAACCAAATATTGATGCAGTTGCTGGTGATAATAGAAGCGATTAGGTAGATCGGTCAGGGGATCATAATTGGTTAAATATGATAAACGTTGCTCTTGATGTTTACGCTCAGTTTGGTCAGAGACAATCCCGATATAATTAATCACACGATCTAATTCATCTTTTACAGCGTTCATATGGATCCAAAGGAAACATGATTTTTCAGAAAGATAAGTTTCCTGAAACTCACCTTCGTACTCATGTTCTTCGTGCAAAGTAGCAAGGATAGAAAGATGAAAATTATGATGATGCTGTTTATTTTGTTTAGTAATCTCAAAAAGTTGTTTTCCCAATATGAACTGTTTATCTAAACCCGTTAATTGTTCATATTTAGGATTAACTTCAAGATAGTGGAAGCTATCATCCAGAACAAAGATACCTTCTGAAGCCTGTTCGAATACACTCGCTGCTAATTTTAGCCGTTCTTGGTCTTTCTTTTCTTGGTTAATATCACGATGAATACCGACCATGCGTAGAGGGGTCTCATCTTTAGGATTTCTTAAAATGACTTGGCCAACATCATGAATCCAAACCCATTCACCACTCGGTCGTTTAATGCGGAAAGTTTCTTCGTAACGTTTAGTTTGGCCACATAGATGTTTATAAAGTGTATTTTTAACACGTTCAAGATCATCAGGATGTACAATTTTATGCAGCAACGAATAGTGATTCTCAGAATCACGCGTAACTTCTTTACGATGAGAATTGGTAATCCCAACAGTGTTATTTTCTAAATTCCATTCCCAAGGTCGAATACCCGCAGTTTCATGTGCAAAAGCCAAATTTTGACGATGTTCCTGTAAACTATTATTTATTTCTGTTAAATCAAAAGTACGCTCGCGAACTTTTTGTTCTAATAAATGATTGTTAAATTGTAATTGAGCTTCAATATCTTTCGATTTATTCACTTCACGTTGTAATTGTTGGCAAAGTTCTTCGGTCCATTGATTGTGTTGTTCCGCCACATCAATCAGTTGCTTGTTTTTATCCAGAACCTGAGACAGGCGCTGGTGAATATTAAAGGTGGCCTGAGCACAAAGCAGGGTGGCAAAAAAGGACAGGTAATAGGCAATATAAAATAGGGTATGTTCCTGATCTCTATTTATAATTTGGGAAATCACCAGAGGGCTGATGCTTGGAATGAAGAACAGGAAGAAGTAACGGATATGCTGGGTTAAAAAAGTCAGCGCAATAATATGTGAAGAGGTGAGCAGCAAGGCGGTCAGGATCAGGATATGTGAGGCTGAAAGATTCGGGACATCCCTGATCAATAGGTAATTGATCACAATGGTGCTGATTCCCAGCAACAAACCCGTGAAAAAACAAATGGCCTGAAAGGTAATATTGGTTTTTCCAGCAAAGCGACTTGATGAATAATATCTTAATGAAAAGTGACAAACTGCGTAAAAAATGAGTAATAGTGTAAGAGTAAGGGTCATCCATGTGGTAAAGACATTCGCACTAAAGGAATAGAAAGAAGCAAATAACAGATAATCCAGAAGCGCAATCAAAAATACACTTAAAACGAATAGGCGTACGTGGTTAGGATAGTTGATCTGATCCGTATAAATAAACTGCGGAATTTTTTTTTCATGAACCCCGAGCATACAAAGAATAGTCCTTTTCATTATTTATCTATGCGTACAATCATTATTTTTTTGTAAGCACGATATAGTTTTATTTTAAATTACCCTTAAACCAGATCGAAAGCAATACAAATACTTTATTTGGTTGAAAAGTGATAATTTAAAATTGATAAAGCTACAACTGGAGCGGTTTCAGTCCTTAAAACACGATCTCCAATACACCAGCTTTGAAAATGATTTTGGTTAGCAGCATCAATTTCTGCTTCACTTAAACCGCCTTCTGGACCAATCAATAGGGCTAAATCAGGCTGGCTATTTAGTACTACGTTTTCTTGGTCTTTGTTTGGCGCTAACACAAAACGTGATTGTGGTAGCTGTTCCGATTTTACCCAATCGGTTAAACTTATTGGTGTTAGAACATTTGGAACTTTGTTCATTCCACATTGTTCACACGCAGCAATCGCAATTGACTGCCAATGATCTAATTTCTTTTGATCACGTTCATATCTTAACCGCATTTCGCAACGTTCACTAGTCAATAATTGAATAGTTGTGACACCAAGTTCAGTGGCTTTTTGAATCGCATAATCCATACGATCGCCTTTGCTCATGACTTGGCCTAAAATTACTTTAGCAGGCGCTGTTCGATCTATAGGGTTGAATTGATCAATAGAAACAAAAGCATTTTTCTTATTAATTTCAGTAAGTGTTACGATATATTCACCACCTTTTCCATTGAAAAAGATGGCTTGATCTAGCTCTTTTGCACGAAGCACCCGTACCCAGTGATGAAATACCGATTCTGTTAATTCAATCGAATTGCCGGTATTTAATTCTGTTTCGATATAAAAACGGTTCATGCTGGGTAAGGCTCGTACAAATTAGTTTAAACCAAGATCAACAACGAGTTGTCGAGTTGGCTCTGTTTGGTTCATTGAATAAAAATGGAGTGTTGGCGCACCACCAACGATCAAACGTTCGCAAAGTTTAACAATCACTTCATGGCCGAAGGCTTTAATACTTTCGCTATCATCACCATAAGCAGCAAGTTGTTTGCGAATCCAACGCGGAATTTCTGCACCAGTTCCATCCGCAAAGCGAATTAAATTACTTGCATTGGTAATTGGCATGATGCCTGGTGCAACGGGAATATCCACACCAGCTTTAGCAATACGTTCGATGAAATAGAAATAAGCATCTGGATTGAAGAAAAATTGGGTAATACCTGCGTTCGCGCCTGCATTCACTTTTTCAACAAAACGTTGAATGTCACCATCAAAGCTATCAGCTTGCGGATGCATTTCAGGGTACGCAGCAACTTCAATATGGAAATGATCACCTGAATGTTCACGGATAAAGCGAACAAGATCTTGAGCATAAGGTAATTCGCCAAGACCAACTTGACCTGAAGGTAAATCACCACGCAATGCTACGATGCGGTCAATCCCTTGTGATTTATATAAATCTAAGAGCTCAGCAATACGAGCTTTATCATCGCCAATACAAGAAAGGTGAGGGGCGACGGGCGTACCTTTGCCATTAAAATCATTAATGGCTGCTAAAGTGCGTTCACGAGTAGAACCACCAGCACCATAAGTAATGGAGAAAAACTCTGGGTTTAATCGCTGTAGTTCTTGGTGAACGATACGTAACTTTTCAGCGCCAGCATCAGTTTTCGGCGGGAAAAATTCAAAAGAAATAGGAACACGTTTCGTCATTTCAAATCCTTTTTTAATCGCTTAGAGATTATTTTAGAAAAAAGGGCAGTCCTTAAACGTCTGCCCTGATTTTCTTAGTATTTATAAGCGTCAGATTTGAATGGACCTTCCACAGCAACGCCGAGGTAATCTGCTTGTACTTGCGTTAACTGGGTGAGTACACCACCAAAGCCAAGCACCATTGCAGCAGCAACTTCTTCATCTAATTTCTTAGGAATCAGTTCTACACGGATTTTCGCAGCTTTTTGATCTTCAGGAAGATCGGCAAATTTCTCAGCGAACAAGTGCATTTGACCTAACACTTGGTTAGCAAAAGAACCATCCATAATACGTGATGGGTGACCTGTTGCATTCCCAAGATTCACTAAACGCCCTTCAGAAAGAAGGATTAAGTAATCATTTTCATTTTCTGAACGATACACTTGGTGAACTTGAGGCTTAACTTCAACCCACTTGTAACCACGTAAGTATGCAGTGTCGATCTCTGTATCAAAGTGACCGATGTTACACACTACAGCACCTGCTTTTAAGCTATCTAACATTGCAGAATCACAAACGTGGTAGTTACCTGTTGTCGTTACGATAAGGTCAGTATTTTGAAGAAGATCAAGGTTGATGTCTTCTTTATTGCCTGTTTGAACACCATTTTTGTATGGAGATACAACTTCGTAACCGTCCATACATGCTTGCATTGCACAGATTGGGTCAATTTCAGTGACACGTACAATCATACCTTCTTGACGAAGTGATTGTGCAGAACCTTTACCTACGTCACCGTAACCGATTACAAGTGCACGACGACCAGATAACAACATATCTGTACCACGTTTGATTGCATCATTTAGAGAATGGCGGCAACCATATTTGTTGTCGTTTTTAGATTTCGTTACGGAATCATTTACGTTGATTGCAGGAACTTTTAACGTACCATCACGTAACATTTCATACAGACGTTGAACACCTGTTGTTGTTTCTTCTGTTACACCATGGATTTTTGCAATCACTTCAGGATATTTTTCGTGAACAAGTAGCGTTAAATCACCACCATCATCAAGAATCATGTTGGCATCCCAAGGTGTGCCATTTACATTGATTTGTTGTTCAAGACACCACATGTATTCTTCTTCAGTTTCGCCTTTCCAAGCAAACACAGGAATACCCGCAGCAGCGATAGCAGCAGCAGCGTGATCTTGAGTAGAGAAGATATTGCAAGAGGTCCAACGAACTTCTGCACCGAGTTCAACCAATGTTTCGATCAGTACAGCCGTTTGGATTGTCATATGAATACAACCCAAAATTTTTGCGCCAGCAAGTGGTTTAGTTGCTGAATAACGCTTACGTAAACCAATTAAAGCTGGCATTTCTGCTTCAGCAAGTTTGATTTCTTTACGGCCGTAGTCAGCAAGAGAAATATCAGCGACTTTATAATCTGTAAATGAAGCAGTAACCGCGTTCATCAGGATCTCCTAGAAAAATAGTATGGATCATTCTGTTCGCGGATGCCGTTGTTGGTTAGCACGAGCGTCTAACCGATCGTCGAGCCTGGCAAATTGATTTTTAGTGCTAATCAATCGTCGCAGCATCCCTCGACTGGGCATTATAATACTTGGAAATGACTTTAGTTCCAATGTTATTTTGTTTGAGATGGCTATAAAATGAAGAATTAGATTGGGATAAATGATTAAATTTTTGGAATGAACGAACAAGGATTCCAAATCCCTTTGAAATCCTTATGTATGCACAAAAGAATCGCATTAAGCTTTTAAATGATCTTCAAATTCTTCGCCAAGCTGCATGGCTAAGGCATTTCCAGATAAGTCACACGTGACCAAACCGTATTCTTTTTTAAAACTAAAGGTAAAACCTTTATTGTCGGCTAAACTTTTTACTGAATATCCTAATTTTTCTAACCAAATACGAAAAGCCAATAAATTTTTTGCTTTCACAACTCTGTTTTTCATTCCAGAACTCCTTTTAACCTGTATTTATTAATAAGGGTGACCTAAAAATTTTTAAAGGGGGATTGCATATATTTATTTTTCTTCATGTAACTAATGTAAAATTAGATTGATTGAAACTGAAATTAAACTTAAATTTTATCTGATAAAATTATTTAAATAATTGATTTAATTTACTTGTATTGTTTTTTCTCGCATTGGGTTTTGATCCAAAATAAATGTAAAAAATCATTTCACTTTCTACTTTTTAAAAACTAAAGTTTAGCCTTTAAAAAGTAGAACTTTAAAATTAGAACTTATCTTTAAGCGCTCTGATCCTTGCGAAATCTTCGACACTTTCTGTGCGCAAGAACGGATTTGTTTTAAGCTCTAATTCAATTGTACTTGGCAGAGTAATTTGTTCAGCATCTCTCAATGTTTTGACTTCCTTTATGCGTTCTTGTAAGGCAACATTCTGAGGTTCAATTGTTAATGCAAACTCTGCATTTGCAAGCGTATATTCATGTGTACAATAAACTTTGGTTTGTATTGGCAACGCAGCTAAGCGATTTAATGAGTGGTACATTTGTTCAGCAGAACCCTCAAATAGGCGCCCACAGCCCATTGCAAATAATGTGTCACCAGAGAAAAGCGTGTCTATTTCTTCAATAAAATAAACAATATGACCTAGTGTATGCCCTGGTGTTGCAATAATTTCAACTTTTAAATCATTAAAGTGAAAATGGTCATTATGTTGCAGTGGATTCGATATAAACGAAATTTTGCTGAGTTCATCACGTGGACCGAAAACGGGTGAATTTTGCTCAGTCAATAGACCTTGTACACCATCAGTATGATCTCGATGCCAATGTGTTAACCAGATTTGTTTCAACTCAAGTTGATGTTGTTCGCAAAAATCGGTAACAAGTGCTGCTTCTGTAGGGTCAACTGCTACGACTTCTTGCGTACGAGTATCTTCTAATAACCAAATATAGTTTTTTAAGGCATTTTTTACGTCAATTGCATGAATTTTATAATGCATGGCCGAATCCTAAATCTCTGATTTATGTGGTTATTGATGATTAGAGTATTTGAATAATCAAATCACAGTTAGTTTAAGTGTAAATGTATAAGAGTGCAAAAGCTTACGTAAGAATTGATACAGAATGTTGACTTTTTAGGACATATTATGACGGCTTCAATCATCAGGTATTTTTCAGGTTGACAAGTTATACTTTTTCTATAAATATTATAAAAATTTTGATAAATTAATGGTTTATATTCATCTTTGGTGGTGTGAAAGTACTTAATTAAAGCTAACATAGTTTAAAAATTAGATTTAACAATATTTAACGAAGTAACACATTTAAAGATGAAATGAAAAATAAATCATAAGAATACAGTGAGAGCATTATGACTGATTTGGTAGATCATGAGATTGTCGTTATCTTCAAAAAATATTTATATCCTTTGTCTTCCAAACTCACAGAAATGTTGAATGAGCATTTTAGCCATCAAACAGAACGTCGCGGTTGTGGTTATACTCAAGCCACTCGTGTGATTGCTGAATTTGTTTCACAGCCACGTGATATGTTGGGATTCCAAGATTTTCGTATTTTTGAAGACTACGAGGTTAAAGGATTGAAAAACATTTTAAATCAAAGTTCTTCATATGGTTTAGTGTTGGAAACTTGGCGTAATTTGGATATTAATATTAATGTGCAACAATATTTAGAACGTTCTAATTCACAAGATACATTTACTCAGAATTTGCAACAAGAAGTTGATTTTCAAGCGAAGCTTAGAAAAATCCATCAATATGCAGAGCTTGAAGAAAGCATTTTAATTTGCCAATTACTTGCAGATATTATTCTTCCACAAACAATTGATCAAATTGAAATGATTGAGTGTCATTCTCTAGAGGAAAAGCCCAAAGTTGGCTCATGTCCGATGGCAGAAAAATTTTTCTTGCGAATTGCGCATCATCGTTTATTGCGACAAGGTGAAATTAATATTTTTGTGGATGATAAAGGTTTACCCATCATGATGGAGAAACTGAATATGGGGGATAATCACTCTTGTATCAGTCTGGTTCCATTGATGATGAATGGGGTGCGTTTACCCGCAGGTAGCCTGTTTTCTGCAAACTATGACATTGAGCAAATGGAAAAACATAAAAATAAACAATATAAAGGTTATGTGATTCCAATTGCTCAAATGAATGGTTTTTGGTTTTTACGATTAACGACACTGGTTGTTTCGCCAAAAAACCGTGCGCGTGCGTTTGGGTATCATTTTAAACAACAGGTTGATAATGGATTATTTAGACCTGATACCACGGAACTAAGTCAACTGATTGAGATTGCAAAAGATCAAATTTATGTAGGGCATCCATGCTAAAAGCTTGTTACTCACCACGCTATTTTGCAAGAACACATACCAACAGTATGGAAAAACTGACAGCCGTCGCTGATGTGCTGCGAACTCATCAAATGGTTGATTTAATTGATCCAGGTTTAATTGATACTGAGATATTAAAAAAACTACATAACCCAGAATATGTGGAAGCCTTTTTATCGGGAGAATCTGCATTTGCTACTATCCAGGGTTTTAAACCGTGGAATCAGCAATTAAGGGACGCAATCCTATCAGTACAGGCAGGGCAGTTGCTTGGCGCTGATATTGCCTTTAAAGAGGGGATTGCGGCCAATATCGCACAGGGTTTTCATCATGCCAGTTATGAGTCTGGTGCGGCATATTGTACCTTTAATGGTTTGGCTCTGGTTGCTAAACAAAATCCTGAAAAACGTATCTTTGTGCTGGACTGTGATCAGCATGGCGGAGATGGAACGGCAATATTTACCAATAGACTCAGCAATCTGGTCAATTTCGGAATTTTTGGGATTCGTTTTGGTTGCAAGGCAGGGGAGCGTAGCCTGACCCGTTATATTCATCCCAAGCAGGGCAACTTTGATTTATATCGCGAAGCAATTTTTGAAGCGTTTCAATATGCCTCACATTGGGAAGCAGATCTAATCATCTATCAAGCTGGTATGGACTGCCACCAACTAGATAAATATGGCTCAAAATGGTTTACCACTGAGCTGTTATATGAGCGAGATCGCTTAGTTTTTGAAATGGCAAAAAAAATGAAAATTCCATTATTGTTTGTATTGGCGGGTGGGTATCAAGAACTGGATGATTTAGTGCCTTTACATGTTAATACATTCAAAGCTGCAAATGAAATTTACTTTCCTTAAAATAGAAAGGTACAAAAAAAGCCCTCAAAATGAGAGCTTTGTCTGTTGCTGTGATTAGCGTAATTTTGCTAACCAATCACCAAATGATTGAACCAGTTGAACTAAAATTAGCAGTACAATCACGGTTAAAATAACAACACTGGTATCAAAACGTTGATAACCATAGGAAATAGCTAAATCACCGATACCTCCTGCACCAACTGCGCCAGCCATTGCAGTTGCACCAATTAAGGAAATCGTCCCTGTGGTCAGGTTCAAAATTAATGAGCTACGTGCTTCAGGGATAATAAATTTAAAAATGATCTGCCAAGGTGAGGCACCCATAGCTTGAGCTGATTCAATAATACCCTCATTCACTTCAAGTAATGAAGTTTCAATCAATCGCCCTAAATACGGACCTACATAAATGGTGAGGGGAACAATCGCAGCCCAAGTACCAATCGAAGTTCCAACTAATAATTTAGTTAATGGAATCACTGCAATCAGTAAGATGATAAATGGTAAAGAACGTAGTGCATTTACAATTGGATTGAGAAAATAATAGATCGCTCGGTTTTGTAAGATACCACCTGTGCGAGTGACAACTAAAGTTACACCTTGAATCAATCCCCAAATACAACCAAAAAGCAATGAGAAAAAAACCATTTGAAAGGTTTCTTGTAATGCCGTGACGAATTGATCAATTGAAAGGGAACTGTACCAAAACGGCGCGGAAGCTTCAGTAAGCCATTGTACGATTAAATCTCTCATTGGCTTACTCCTGATTGTTCAACTTTCACGCCTTGTTGCTCAAGAAACTTAATAGCGTCTTGAATAGTCGCTGAATCACCCAAAAGTTGAATAAACATCTGTCCAATCACAGTGCCATTGATTTCAGTCATGTTGGCAAAAAGAATATTTAGGCTCAAATCAAATTGCTTAATCACGGCTTGAATGACGGTTTCTTGAGCAGATGTCCCCAGGAATTGCAGACTATAAATACTATTGTGATGCTTATGTTCAAGGTTATTGAGGATATTAATTGGTAACTGTTGTTGCAAAACTGTTTGAATGAAGGTCTTTGTAGTCGAATGCTGGGGTTGACTAAAAATATTGAGGGTGGGGCCTGTTTCAATCACATGACCTGCTTCCATGACTGCAACATAGTCACAGACTGACTCAATTACATCCATTTCATGGGTGACCATCACAATGGTAATCTTTTGTTCTTTATTAATCTTTTTTAATAGCGCTAAAACGGATTGTGTGGTCTGAGGGTCAAGTGCAGAGGTTGCTTCATCACACAGTAAAATTTTGGGATGGTTTGCAAGCGCGCGGGCGATACCTACACGTTGTTTTTGTCCTCCTGAAAGTTCATCAGGATAGGCATCTTTCTTGTGCTTGAGATCGATGAAATCTAATAGTTCTGCTAGGCGCTTTTCACGATCAGCTTTGTTATGCCCCAATAATTTGAGTGGCATTTCAATATTTTCAGATACTGTTTTAGTTTGCAGTAAATTGAAATGTTGAAAGATCATGCCGATATTTGCACGTTCTTGACGAAGCGTACGCGCATCCATTGCAGTAAAGTCTTTCTGATTGATAATTACCTGTCCCTGCGTTGGGCGTTCAAGCAAATTAATCAAACGAATCAACGTACTTTTCCCTGCACCACTATAACCAATAATGCCGAAGATGCTGCCTTCTGGGATCTCTAAATTAATTTGATCCAGTGCGTTGATCGTTTGACCTTTTAGCTGGTAATGCTTTGAAATATTCTTAAATTGGATCATATCGTCAATACTAAGCAAAAATGAAAAAAACAGGCAAAGTGATTTGCCTGTTTCCTATACAGATTATATTACGAATTTGTTTCTGTGAGATAACTAATAGGTTTATTCACGTCAACTTTCGTACCAGCAAAATGTTCTTGAACATATTTTTTCACCGCTTCAGTGTGATAAAGAGTTCCTAGCTTTTGTAATACAGGATCATTTTTTCTTGAATCAGCTACAGCTAAAATGTTGACATTCAGCTTCGTGCTTTGGTCAATTGGTTCATAAAAGATAGAATCTTTTAGAACATTTAAACCACCTTCCATTGCAAGGGTATTCCCCAATACAATCGCATCAACTTCATCTTTAACGCGTACAGCAGTTGCCATTTGAATTGGTTTAATATCGAGTTTTTTCGTATTTTCGATAATATCGCTTGGTGTGCCTTTTGCTGGATCAAAGTCAGCTTTTAATTTGATCAAACCAGCACTTTGTAATAACAATAACGCACGAGCTTCGTTTGCAGCATCGTTTGGAATTGCGATTGAAGCACCTTCAGCAAACTCTTCAACTTTTTTGACTTTGCTTGAATAGATGCCCATAGGTTCTAAGTACGTCGTTGAAACTGGTGCAATCTTATCTTGATTTGAAGCATTAAAAGCAACAAGGTAAGCATATGATTGGAATGCATTCACATCGACTTCTTTATTTGCTACAGCTGTATTCATAGCTACATAGTCTGTAAAGTTTTTCACTTCAAGCTTGATACCAGCAGCTTTAGTTTCTGGCAAGGTCGCAATAAAACGCCAAATATCTGCATCTGAACCTGTTGATGCCATTACAACGGTTTGTAATCCACCCGCTTCATTTTTTTGTTCTGCTTTGGTGTCAGGTTGTTTACTGCACGCTGCAAGTAATAACACAGACACACTTAAAAAAAGACTAATTAGCTTTTTCATGTGTAAATCCTAATCGGAATAATGCTTAGTAAATAATCCGCTAATGCATTACTAAAGAGCTATAGGGTTCTTGTTACAAAGAGGTGAGTCGGTTCAAAATTTAGTGTTATGAACAGGCGACTGATCGGATTATTTGCAACAACAGAAAATCAAGAACGTTGATCTTAAGGATTTGACTTAAGCATACTGGTTCAATAATTTTCATATCAAATCGAGATTAGCTGATACTTTTCTAGTTAAATTTCATATTCTTATTCATATATAAAAGAATATGTATAAAACTAAAAGTACTCGCCGAAAATTTTGGCAATCATAACAATAATTTGGGTTCTGTTATAGTGTTCTATTTTGTACTTGTGGGTATAAATATATGATTATTAGAAAAATAGTTTAATTTTGGTAAAAGTAAATAAATGATACTTTTGTAGTTTTTTCTAATGGTGGAAATGTCAGATTTTATTGAATTAGTGATATATATTTTTCTGAATTTAATATTTAAATAATGAATAAGGAAATGATTTTTATGCTAATTAAAGAATAAAAAAGCCTTCCGAAGAAGGCTTTAGTTAATTAACCAAAGCTTATTCTGCTTTTTCACGTGCAATTGCGCGATAACCAATATCACTACGATACTGCATACCTGTAAATGTCACTTGACCACATACTTCTAGTGCATTGATTTGAGCTTCTAGAACGGTGTCTCCAAGTGCGGTCACGCAAAGCACGCGACCGCCTGCAGTAATCACATGACCATCTTCAGTCGTTGCAGTACCTGCATGGAAAATTTTTGTATCTTCTGGAGATTGACCAATACCTGATATCACATCACCTTTGCGTACAGTTTCAGGATATCCTTCAGCTGCTAGTACAATACCGATTGATTTGCGATCATCCCACTCAGCTTCTTTTGGAAGATTGCCAGCAATACCCGCTTCAACCAAATCTACTAAAGATGATTTTAAGCGCATCATAATCGGTTGAGTTTCTGGATCACCGAAACGACAGTTAAATTCAATAACGCGTGGTTGACCTTGTTCATCAATCATTAAACCAGCATATAAGAAACCAGTGTAAACATGACCATCTGCTGCCATACCATCAACTGTAGGGCGCATGACTTCATTCATTACACGTTCAAATACTTCTGGTGTAACAACTGGAGCAGGAGAGTAAGCCCCCATACCACCCGTATTTGGACCTTGGTCGCCTTCAAAAATACGCTTATGGTCTTGTGAAGTTGCCATCGGTAAAATGTTGTTGCCATCGATCATACAAATGAAACTGGCTTCTTCACCTGCAAGAAATTGCTCAATGACAACACGTGAACCAGCGTCACCGAATTTGTTGCCTGCAAGCATATCATCTATCGCAGCAAAAGCTTCTTCGTTGGTCATTGCAACGATTACACCTTTACCTGCCGCTAAGCCATCCGCTTTGATCACGATTGGTGCGCCATGCTGTTCGATATAAGCTTTTGCAGCATCAACCTCAGTAAATACATCATAAAATGCTGTAGGGATGTTATGACGTTTTAAAAAATGTTTAGCGAATGCTTTAGAACCTTCAAGCTGTGCAGCGTACTGGGTCGGTCCCCAGATTTTTAAGTCTGCAGCACGGCAGGCATCAACCACACCATTAACCAAAGGTGCTTCAGGACCAACAATCACCAATGCAACATCATTTGCCTTTGCAAATTCGATAATGGCAGGATTATTTAAAATATCGATGTCAACGTTTTCACACTTATCTTCGGTTGCTGTGCCTGCATTACCTGGCGCAACAAAAACTTGTGTTACTTTTGAATCTTGTGCGATTTTCCATGCAAGTGCATGTTCACGGCCACCGCTACCCAAAACTAAAATATTCATTATTAAGTTATTTCCTTTTTCCGTATTTAAGAATATACCTGTTCAGAATAAAAAAGTCCCCCTAGGATGCGATTTAGATGTCGCAAGAAAGAGGGACTTAGGGGGTATTAATGACGGAAGTGACGCATACCCGTGAATACCATTGCGATACCAGCCTCATCAGCGGCTGCAATTGTTTCTTCATCGCGCATAGAACCACCCGGTTGGATAATACATTTAATGCCAGCTTTAGCCGCATTATCAATACCATCACGGAATGGGAAGAATGCATCAGATGCCATGACCGCACCTTCAACCACTAAGCCAGCATGTTCAGCTTTGATTGCAGCAATACGAGCAGAATTTACTCGGCTCATTTGACCTGCACCTACACCAATCGTTTGACGATTTTTAGCATAAACAATCGCATTTGATTTCACATATTTTGCTACTTTCCAAGCAAAGATAAGATCATCAATTTCTTGTTCAGTTGGTGCGCGTTTAGTTACCACTTTAAGATCATCTTTGGTGATCATACCTAAATCTTGATCTTGAACTAACAAACCACCATTCACGCGTTTATAGTCAAGTTGAGCGGTACGTGCATCGATTGCAGGAAGTTCACCACAGACTAATACGCGTACATTCTTTTTCGCGCCAGTAACTTCAAGTACGCCTTCAGCAATACTTGGTGCAATAATCACTTCAACAAATTGGCGATCCACAATGGCCTGTGCAGTTGCAACGTCTAATTCACGGTTGAATGCAATGATGCCACCAAATGCAGATTCAGGATCAGTTGCATAAGCAAGATCATAAGCCGCTTTAATACCGTCTAATGAAACTGCAACACCACATGGGTTTGCATGTTTAACGATGACACAAGCAGGTTTTGCAAATGATTTAACACACTCAAGTGCTGCATCTGTATCTGCAATATTGTTATAAGACAATTCTTTGCCTTGTAATTGTTTCGCAGTTGAAACTGATGCTTCTTTAGCATTTGCTTCAACATAGAATGCTGCATTTTGATGAGGATTCTCACCATAACGCAAATCTTGAGCTTTATTAAGTTGGGTATTGAACGTGCGAGGGAATAAATCTGCTTCACCCTCAGCTTTGCCAACACGAGCACCAAGATAAGATGCAATCATGCCATCATATTGTGCTGTGTGCTCAAACGCTTTTACCGCTAAGTCGAAACGAGTCTCGTAAGAAAGTGCACCATGATCTTTTAATTCAGCAACAACTAAATCATAGTCAGAAGCATTTACAATAATACCCACAGAAGCATGGTTCTTTGCTGCTGCACGCACCATTGTTGGACCACCAATGTCGATGTTCTCAATAGCATCTGCAAGTGAGCAATTTGGTTTAGCAACTGTTGCAGCAAATGGATAAAGGTTTACTACCACAAGATCAATTGCATCGATATTGTGTTCTTGCATTACAGCTTCGTCCAGACCACGACGAGCTAAAATACCACCATGAATTTTTGGATGTAGTGTCTTAACACGACCATCCATCATTTCAGGAAAACCTGTATGTTCAGAAACTTCTACTACAGCGATATTGTTGTCTTTAAGCAACTTATATGTACCGCCCGTAGATAAAATTTCTACCCCTAGAGCTGCAAGATTTTGAGCAAATTCAACGATTCCAGTTTTATCGGAAACAGAGATTAAAGCACGTTTGATAGTCATGATTTTAGTCAACAGTTTGAAGTCTACAGATTAAAAATAAAAGGCAAAAAAAATGCCCACGAGAACGTGAGCATTTTATCAATTATTCACTCATTAAACCGTGAGCTTTTAACTTTTTACGTAAAGTTCCGCGGTTAAGGCCTAAAATCTCAGCAGCGCGCGTTTGATTGCCACGAGTGTATTCTAAGACCACAGATAAAAGAGGTTTCTCCATTTCTGCTAAAACCATGTCATAAACTTGAGATGGTTGCTCACCTTGCAATTGTGCAAAATAATGACGAACTGCGCGATCTACATGGATGCGAAGAGCGACATCAGATTGAGCCGTAAAAATAGGAGATTTGCTATTCATGCGTGTTAATCCGAAAAATCAAAATACCACTTGGATAAAGTGATATATAAATGTGGTCTAAATTACTGAGTCCTGTTTTAGATCCTAAAACAGTGACTCTAAAACAAAGGGACTATTAGCTTGCCACAAATCCTCGATTTGTGTAAAAAATAAGCGTAACAATAGTTAAATATTTGTTACAGCCTACTTTCAAAAACAAAAAAAACCAACAATGCGCTTATGTGTTAGAAGCACAGTTCGTTTAACGATTTTATTGTCTATAAATAACGAGGAGTAAGTGGGTTAAGCATTCGTGGCGCGTATCATACCACTGTCTGCGAAAAAGTGAGCAAATTAACTGCACTTTTTTTTATTTTTTTGTCATTTTTCTACGCTTTTAAGGCTGTACAATTTCTAAACTATAATCATCGAAGCTATTTTTACTCTTTGGCACTATAAATTCGAATCTAAAAGGGCTATTCGTTGGGATTCTTTGGATGCTTTTTAAACTATCCACTAAATAATCCTGTGGCTTTAGCGTGATATCGGTGATGATTTCTCCATTTTCTTTTAGAATCACTTTAATAGAGGGGATCACAAGACTATCTTTGTGACGGTTTACTAATACACCCGTGAAGCTTGTTTCATCTTTTCCTACACGTTTAATTTTTACTTTTTCAAAACTAAGAAATTTATACTGTTCATTCTTTATTTTGCACGTTACTACACTGCAAGCATAGTTAAAGATTTGATTCAATGCTGGACTATCATGCATGAGTTTTGGATTGAACCATAAAATCTGAAAAGCAAAAACTAAAATTAATGCAATATTGCCTAATCCCCACAATGTGTAATAAAGCCAGCCATGTTGTTTATGATTTTGTTCATGGAGGATTAATAAGTTATCTTCTGATAAGTTCAAATTAGGCAATGCCGTAACAGGTTCAGTATTAAAGTAATTTAAATTATTTAAATAAGTCAATAAATCAATATTTGAGTTTTCAATTTTCTGATCAAAAATACTCAAAATTTGCATTTGCTTCTCAGCAAAAGAACTATCGGGTTGAATCGAAGAAAATAATGAACGATTTGGTGGTGTTAAGGTCGTGTCAGCGGTTTCAGAATCTATTAGATTCGTTAAAGCATTAAAATTAATGATACATTTTGGGCAACAAACCATGCCCTGTGCAACGCTAAGTTGTGAAAGGCTTACTTTATACACGGTTGAGCATTTAGGGCAGCGGGTTTGTTTTTCACTCATAAGGAACAAATTTCTCAAATTGTTGTTTTACGTTTTCCTGAGATGCGACACCAGTTCTCTTCACGTTTTTCGATTTGTAATATATCAAAAAATTCAGAATAAACACTAGAAACATCAGCAACTTGCTCTTCGATTACACCAGCAAGTGCGAATTCACCCTCATTTTTCAATAAAGTTGAGAATTCAGGCGCAAGTGCCATGAGCGGTGCCGCTAAAATATTCGCGACAAGTATATCCGCTTGTTGTTGTTTGAATTCTTGCTCAAACTCTTCAGGTAATCCTACATAAAGACGCTCAAGTACACCATTTAATTCTGCATTTTGTTTTGTAGCCAATACTGCTTGAGGATCGATATCAGTGGCATAAACTTTTTTAGCACCAAGCAATAAAGCTGCAACGCCTAAAATGCCCGAACCACAGCCATAGTCAATGACGATTTTATCTTTTACGTCGGTTTTACCCAACCACTGTAGGCACAAGAAAGTGCTTGCATGGTTACCTGTACCAAAAGCAAGACCTGGATCAAGTTTAATATTTGTTGCATCAGCTTCAGGTGGTTCTAACCACTCAGGTACGATCCAGTATTTCTCGCCAATTTGGATTGGTTCGTAATAGTCCATCCATGCGCGTTCCCATACTTGATTTTCTAAATATTCATGACGCATCGGAACGTTAGGAAGCTGCGCCTTGAGGAAAGCTTCTAAGGTATCAACATCGATAGGATCATCTTCTTCTTGTTGATAAATTCCAGTAACAATAACTTTATTCCATAGTGGCGTTTCACCCGGTAATGGTTCAAGAAGTGCCTGATCTTCAGCATCATCCAAAGTCACACTCACAGCACCTAGAGAGAGAAGCAGTGTTTCAGTAAGCTCAACTTGATCTTGATCAACGGTAATATGAATTTGTAGCCAGTTCACAGGAAAACCTAAGTAAATGTATTTGGGGTTATTGTAATAGATTCAGCTAGTCTAAAGGGATTATAAAATAGGCAGATTACAATTTTAAGATCTTTTTTTTGAATTTAGTGTGTTGATCACATCAAATAGGATAAAAGAATGTGCTTAGGTCACATTCTTTTATCATTTTAAATATTTATAATTTTCCTATTTGATAAGTCTATGGTGTTTGGACTGAACTTACTGGACGAGGTGCGGACTGAGTTTCTGAAATTTTGCTTTGAGTTTCAGGTGTCGCGTTGTTAGCAGGCATCGGTGGCTGGAATGCTAGTTTTCCAGATTCATTCGGTTCACATGTACCGTTATAAACAACACCTTTATAAGCAAAAGAAACCATATCACCTTGTTTTTTGCTTTTACAAACTTGTTGATACTTTTGAGTTTGAGCATCAACAGTCGATTTAGCATTTACCTGTGCAGTTACAGCTAAACATAGGCTACAAAGAAACGATGAAATTAAAAGCTTTTTGTTCATATCATTTTCCTAAAGTATTTTATGCATTAACTAGAATAAGAAATTCATTCACTAAAACAGTGGTGATCAGGTTAATGATTGTGTGGCGCTTTGTTAACCATTGGAGAAAAATGCAACAGAAGGTTTCTTTTTGTGTGTTTTGTATACAAACCATTGATTTCTAGTGAATAAGAATATTGACGGTTTTTGTCAACTTAATATGAAAAATCCTGTATAATACTCTGTCATTTTTTGAATACACATTTACCACTATGCACTATCCTAAAGTTTACGACGTTATCGTAATTGGTGGCGGTCACGCTGGTACGGAAGCGGCGCTTGCTGCTGCTCGTATGGGAAGACAAACATTATTGTTGACGCATAATATTGAAACTTTGGGGCAGATGAGCTGTAACCCTGCAATCGGTGGTATTGGTAAATCACACCTTGTCCGCGAGATTGATGCACTCGGTGGTGCAATGGCACTTGCTGCGGATAAAGGTGGTATTCAGTTCCGTATTCTCAATTCACGTAAAGGTGCGGCTGTTCGTGCAACACGTGCACAGGCTGACCGTGTTCGTTATAAAGCTGCAATTCGTGATACTTTAGAAAATCAAGCGAATCTAGATATTTTCCAACAAGCTGCGGATGATTTGATTGTTGAAGGCGATACCGTTAAAGGCGTTGTAACCCAAATGGGCATCCGTTTTGATACCAAAACTGTGGTATTGACGACAGGTACTTTCTTGGGCGGTGTGATCCACGTTGGTCTACAAAACTCAAGTGGTGGTCGTGCGGGCGATCCACCGTCAATTGCATTAGCTCATCGTTTGCGTGAACTTAAATTGCCAGTAGGCCGTTTAAAAACAGGTACACCACCGCGTATTGATGCCCGTACAGTTGATTTCTCTGTTATGACGCCGCAGCCAGGTGATTTCCCATCGCCTGTAATGTCATTTATGGGTGATGCATCTATGCATCCTGAACAGGTGAATTGCTATATTACCCACACCAGTGAAAAAACCCATGAAATTATTCGTGGTGGTCTAGATCGTTCACCTATGTATACGGGTGTAATTGAAGGCGTAGGCCCACGTTATTGTCCATCAATTGAAGATAAAATTCACCGTTTTGCTGATAAAGATTCACATCAAGTGTTCTTGGAGCCAGAAGGCTTGGATACCCATGAACTTTATCCAAACGGAATTTCGACTTCTTTACCATTTGACGTACAGTTCAATTTAGTTCGTTCGATCCGTGGTATGGAAAATGCGCATATCTTGCGTCCGGGCTATGCGATTGAATATGACTATTTCAATCCACAAGCATTGAAATTTACACTTGAAACCAAAGCGATTCAAAATCTGTACTTTGCGGGTCAAATCAACGGTACGACAGGTTATGAAGAAGCGGGTGCACAGGGCTTGCTTGCAGGCTTAAACGCTGCACGCCGTGCGTGGGAACAAGAAGAGTGGACACCAAAACGTGATCAAGCTTATATGGGCGTATTGGTTGATGACCTGATTACATTGGGAACCAAAGAACCGTACCGTATGTTTACTTCTCGTGCTGAATATCGTTTGATGTTGCGTGAGGATAATGCCGATCAGCGTTTAACCTCTATTGGTCGTGAGCTTGGCTTAGTGGATGATGAGCGTTGGGCTGCATATAGCGAAAAAATGGAAGCAGTTGAGCGCGAAACTTCTCGTTTACAACATTTATGGGCTGCGCCAAACAATCCAATGGGTAAAAAATTCGTTGAAATGACGGGTGCTGATCTTAGTAAAGAATGTAGTGCGATTGATTTATTGAAACGTCCAAATATCAATTTCAGTCAAATTGCAGAATTAACGGGTTCTGAAGTTTCAGAGCAAGTGGGTGAGCAAATCGAAATTGCGGTGAAATACGAAGGTTATATCAACCGTCAACATGAAGATGTTGCACAATTGAAACGTCTAGAAGAAACCCGAATTCCTGCTGATTTTGAATATGAGGGGATTTCAGGTTTGTCACGTGAAATCACCTTGAAGTTAAAAACAGTTCGTCCAGAAACTTTGGCACAAGCGAGTCGTATCCCAGGTGTGACTCCCGCAGCAGTACAATTATTGATGATCACCATTCGTAAAAACAATATGGCGAAGAAATCAGCATAATTCTTGTATAAAGTTACGTGTTAAAAATACCCTCTTTTTATAAGAGGGTATTTTTTTTTAATTTTGTGCTTAACCATTTATCTATGGGAAATTGAATGAAGAATTGGCTCATTTTATTTATCGCAATTGTTGCTGAAGTGATTGCTACTTCTGCTTTAAAAAGTAGTGAAGGGTTTACAAAGCCGATGGCATCTATTGTTGTTGTACTCGGTTATATGATTGCATTTTATTGTTTATCTCTCACATTGAAAACAATTCCCGTTGGTATTGCTTATGCGGTATGGTCGGGTGTCGGGATTGTCCTCATTACGACTGTAGCTTGGATTGTATTTGACCAGAAACTGGATGTCTGGGGAATTGTTGGCATTGCATTGATTATGAGTGGTGTGCTGATCTTAAACTTATTGTCGAAAAGTAGTTCACATTAATTTGCGGCAATAAAAAACCGAATGCAAATCTCGTTCGGTTTTATTCTTAAAGCGCCACTTCAATCCCTTGTTTTACATTCTGCTGATCTAGTAGTATTCGCATCAATTTTTGCATAGGCTTTAGGTAATGCACGGCGAGCAAGACGATTCACTTTTTTTCTAACCATAATGGGATTTTGATGGCTAGAGGGTTAGTTTCCGTATGCGATACATCAGTTAAAACACGCGTTCCCATAATATAATCGAACCAAGGTTTAGTGACACACCAATTCGCATTTTGGTTGCTGGTCATGTGATGGCGAATTCAAACATGAGGTGCGACAGTTTCAAAAGCCTTATGATAATCAATAAGCTAAGAACGAGTTTTAAAACAATATACGCTGTTCTTTTCAAGATAGAAATGCATTGAGTTTAAATCTAAAAGGGAAGATACTTAAACTCGTTCTTACAGTCTGAGAAAATCTCAAACCTAGTTAATGGTGTCTAGGATTTTACCCCATAAAAGCAATTTAAGTATCTGTTTTTATTTTATAATGCATCTTAGAGGGATGTTGAATGAGCAAATTATTAAACTATTTAGCAATGTCTAAATTTGTGGTTTTTATTGCTTGGATCGTTTTGTTAGTGCCTGCTTTGGTTGGAACTATTTATGGAGATCCTTTCTTCCTATCACTATTTTATTTTTTTAGCTTGGCTCTTTACTTAAGAAAAGTTCGTAATCACTTATTTTTACCAACGATCATTTATATTATTTTTATGTTGTTCCCGCCTTATTTTTATTTTATTCGTTGGTTTATTCCATTTTTGAATGGGGAAATTTCTTTCAATGAGTATAGAGCACAAGAGTATGCTTTGTTTGAATGGAGAGCAGCTAATTTTAGGCTGTCAAATATATTTTATGTATTATTGATGCCACTATCCATTTACCTGATTAACATTAGAAAGGAGTTGGCTTTAAATAGGTCTAGCATGAGCTTTTGACTAAACAAGTTAAACACTAAACGTAGGCTGGGTATTTTTTCATTCCATATAGTATTCACCCGAATTGCTATTGTACGGTGAAATGTTAAATTGGTTAATCTTATATTTCGTAAAAACCTCGATCAATTCTTTATCCATCAGTAATTGGTTTTTTATTTTGTCCAAGTAAAAAAAGAATGACAGTCCATTGCTTATGATGAAACCCACTATTTATTCGAAGGGTAAGATTGAGGGAATATTTTTAGAAATGGCTGCTTAAAACAGCCATTTCCAAGATAGATTTTAATTATTCAGTCACTTCTACAGTAACACTATACGTGTATGTTTGAGCAACAGGTGGTTTGGTATTGTCACTATTCGCTTCTGGATAAGTCGCGGTAATTAAATAAATGCCTGCTTCGCTAAATTTAATCTCGACTTCACCTTTTGCATTGGTTTTCACGTGCGGTTGTTCACGTTTAGCATTGGGTTGATAGCTGCTCGCACCTTTAAAGACATCAACTTCTAAGTTAGGAACAGCTTTGCCATCCATTAAAACTTGTGCTTTAAGTGATTCACCAGCAAATAATTCATTTGGGTGTGTTAAAAACTTAAATTCAAAACCTTTATTTTCAACTTGTGGAATTGGGCTTGGTTTGCCTTTTGTCACAAAGCTTTCAGTAAGATAATAGTTTGTTGTTTGAAGTATTTTTGCATTAGCCGGGATTTGATCTTCTGTCACAAAACGTGGTGGTTGGCTTGCTTGCTGAGGTGCTTTTTGTTCAGCATTTGCTTGAGGTTGCATAGGTGCAGCATTTGCAGGTCGTGATGGACGAACACGTAACCAACGCCCGTCAACTTGAGCATATTTAGTTGGATTACCAGTCGCTTCTTTTGTGCGAATGCGATAGGTACCATCATTGGTTAAATTGAATTCAGCGATATTAAACTTTTTGAGTTCAGCTGCTGCATTGAAAGATTCAGTTTTACCTTCAGGCGTTGTGACTTGATAGCTGGTTTTAAAATTTCTACTTGCGACAAAGAATTTTTCTACTGTAATACCACTTTGAAAGCTCACACTGTCAGATTTGCTATCGAAGACTTCAGGCAGTAAAAATGGGCTGGCAGTATGAGCAAAACTCAAGGTTGGTAACAGCGCGAGTAATCCAGTCGTAATCAAATGACGCATGAAAAATTCCTTAAAAGAGAAATATACAAAAATGCAAAAGATTTGCCACAATCTACTTGATAACGAGTATCAATTGCAATATTATTTCGATAAATTTTTAATCGTCATGTTCAAAAACTAAGTTGATGATTAAAAAGTTATTCCTTTCTTTTAACTTAAGTTTTTATGCAGATTAATATTATTGATTTTATTGAAAAATTTGATCAAATTATATCGTAGTCTAAGTTAAGTATTGAGATAGAAGAAGAGCATTACTTTAATTGAGCGACCAGTAGATTTTAAGTAAATCTTGGAAAATGGAATCCCCGTATGTCATCAACTCAACAAATTTTTCGTCCAATACAGATAATTTTTCGTTTATCTCCGTTGATGGCTGCGTTAACAGTTTTGATGTCCCCATTTACGGCGACTCAAGCAGATGAACTAAGTATAAATATAAAAGATGCACATCAATTATCCGCGCCAATCCAATTACCAAGTTATCGTTTTCATCAAGATCATGTGTTAGGCACATCTTTAGATGTTGTAGTCACTACATCTCAGCAACAAGATGCAGAAAAAGCTTTACAAGCAATTCAAATAGAAATTGCGAGGCTTGATCAGATTCTTTCTGTTTGGCGTGATGATAGTGAAATCAGCCAATTAAATCGTGAGCAGCAAATTTTTGCTTCATCTGAGCTTTATGATGTTATCGCAGCTTGTGAACAGTGGCGCAGTGCAACGTGTGGCGGTTTTGATGCACGTTTGGGGCAATTGATCCAATTATGGGAAAATAGCAATCAAGTCCAACGCTTGGATGACAATACTCAAGAATCTTTATTGCGACAGTTACAGACGCAAAGTATTGAACTGAATCCTGTAACCAAACAAATTAAAACGGCATCAGCTATTAAAATCGCCCCTGATGCTTACGCTAAAGGCTATGTGATTGACCGTGCTTTGTTAGCAGCTAAACAAGCAGTGCCACATTTACAAGGTATTCTGATCGATATTGGTGGCGATATGCGTGTATGGGGGCAATCACCTCAACAAGCGGGTTGGAAAGTTGGTGTACAAGACCCAAATGAACGTTTTGATAATGTTGCACCAACTCAGGTACTCAAACTGAAAGATCAAGCTGTAGCTTTTAGTGGTCAAGGCTATCGTGGGTTCGCAGATCAATCACATTTGTTAAATCCACATACAGGACAACCGATTCAAAACGTTGAACAATGTGTTGTGGTTGGACAATGTGCTGCTGATTCAGATGCTTTAGCAACAGCATTAACCGCAATGCCTGCGCATGAAGGGATGCAACTGATTGAACAACTCGTCGGTTATGAAGCTCAACTTGTTGCAACTGACGGCACACGTTATCAAAGTTCAGGCTGGTCATCATTATTAGATGCCAATCAACCTGCTCTAATGCGTCATGTTGCGGCGAATGGCGCAGCAACAGCTTGGCCAAAAGGCTACCAAGCTCAGTTAGAAGTGAATATTCCAAAAATCGCAGTAGATAACTACCGTGCACCTTATGTGTCAGTTTGGGTTACAGATAGCGATAAAAAGATTGTGCGTACACTGGCTGTCTGGGGTAAAGATGAGAAGTGGATTAACTCTAACTATGTTTGGTGGCGTCGATATGGTCGTCAAATGCCAAACTTAGATGCTGTTGCAAAACCTTCACGTCAACCAGGACAGTATAAGTTGGCTTGGGATGGTAAAGACGAAGCGGGTAAAATAGTGAATGCAGGTAAATATATTATCCATATTGAAACCTCGCGTGAGCATGGTGATCATTCTTATCAAACTATTGAATTGAATGTCACACCAAAAGCTGCAACACAAACGCTGCCTGCTCAAGCAGAAATTGGTACAGTTAAATTGAATTTCCAACGTGGTGCTTAATTTCTAGCATCACTCCATTTATGAGGCTAGTCCCTTGTATCAACGCCGTGATTTTTACCGCCATGCACGCTATGTGCATGGTTGGCTTTCTGCCTTTGCCTTTATCGTTTTGATCTTCTTTGCTGCTACAGGTTTATTTCTCAATAATCCTGATTGGTTTAAATCAAAAAATGAAGAGCAAACCACCACATTCACTTTACCGCCAACACTGGTTGAGTCTCTGCAAAAACAAGAGAATCCAAGTCAAAGTATTATTGAATATGTTCGTACAAAACAGCCTTTAATTGGTCGTTATAAAAGTAGCGAAGTGATGGATGGTGAAGTCATGATTCGTCTTGAAAGCCCAGCAGGTTCAACAGACTTATGGGTGTTGCTCGACAATGGTGATGTTGAGATGACACAGAAACCAGCCACTACGGTTTCACTATTGAATGATCTGCATCGTGGGAAAAATGTTGGAGCGGCTTGGCATTGGTTAATTGATATCAGTGCAATCATCATTATTTTATTATCGTTGGCTGGTTATATTCTGTTTCTGACCATTAAAACCCGTCTAGTGACACATCTGCTTTTAACGGCATGTAGTTTATCGGCAATTATTTTGCTCATTTGGTCTGCCATTTAAGGGTGAAAGGATGACTCAAGCTGTACTGACGATTATTGTGATATTGGCAATATTATTGAGTCTACATCTTTTTATAATTGTTTGGTTGGTATGGCAACAAGGTCATGCGAAGCAAAAAACGAATCAAGATCATCCTGCTTATTTAGTGGTGTATGCCAGTCAATCGGGGCATGCTGAATCTTGGGCAAATCACACCGCTGAACAATTGCGTTTAATTGATCATCGCACTGCAATTCGAAATATTCAAGAACTGAGTATTACTGATTTAACGCAACATCAACTTATTTTATGGGTGGTGAGTACCTATGGAGAAGGGGATGCACCTGATGCAGCCCAGTCATTTGTCCATAAAATTCTGTCCCAATCTTTAGATTTATCGCATTTGTCATTTTCAGTGCTTGCATTGGGTGATCAACGTTACTCGAATTTTTGTCAGTTTGGGAAAACACTAGAACAATGGTTATTGAAGCAACAAGCTCAAGCTCTATTTCCAATAGTTTGTGTGGATCAGCTCAATAGTCGTGATTTAGAGCAATGGTTGCTTGGCTTGGAGCAGTTAACCAGCACTCAATTTTCAGCGCTATCTATTGAAAAAGAGCATGTAGAATTAAAGTTTGCTCATCGCCAATGCTTGAATAGAGGCAGTATTGGGGAAGCAATTTATAAAATCCAATTAATTCCTGAACAAGATTTGGTTTGGTCATCTGGCGATATTTTAGAAATTCAATGTGAAAATAACACGATTGATATTCAGAATTTTTTAGTAGCACAACAGCAAGAAGATGCAGTGGATTTCATACCTCAACTGCGCCGCTTAAATTTAAGAAAATTACCACCTCGCGCATCACTTTCATTTGCTGAATGGATTACACAATTTGAATCCTTAGCTCAGCGGGAGTATTCGATTGCAAGCTTACCTGAGAATGGTTTAATTGAATTGGTGGTGAGACAGCAACAGACTGAATCAGGTTTAGGGCTAGGCTCAGGTTGGTTGACAGTGGGGTTGGAGCAAGGCCAATCGCTGCAAGCCAACATACGTCATAATCCAAGTTTTCACTTAGTTCATGATGATCGACCACTGATTTTAATTGGCAATGGTACGGGAATCGCAGGTCTAGTTGCACATTTACGCCAACGTGAGCATTGGGGATATAGACGGAATTGGTTGATTTTTGGTGAAAGACAGCAGCAGTTTGATCATTTGTACCACACAGAGATTCGCTATTGGCAGCAGCATGGTTTTCTGGAGTATGTGGATTATGCTTTTTCACGTGATCAAGCTGAAAAAATCTATATTCAAGATTGTCTAAGAAAACAATCGGTTCAATTACAAGCATGGATTGCACAAGGCGCAGCGATATATGTCTGTGGTAGTTTACAAGGTATGGCGAGCGGTGTTGATCAAGTTCTAAAAGAGATTCTAGGGCATGAACAGGTAGAACAGCTTAAGCAGCAACAGCGTTATCAACGCGATGTGTATTAAGACGTTTGATTAATCGGGTTGGGCTAAGACTAGTGCTTTGATCTTGTCAGCTTTTTCAAAATGATCAAGTCGATGTTCAATGATCCACCAATGGGGCAGCTTCCATTAAGTGTTCAGGATCACCATTTTTATTGGCAAAAAAGCATAGAAAGAAAGTCTGACGTTACTGCCTTTTTTTGCAATTTTTTCATCGCAGACCTGTAGGATTTTGGCTTTGAGTTCGGTTCTCATATTATCCTCTAAGCACTGATGAAAGTAGGATGAAGATCATAGTATTCCCAATATCGAAAATTTTCATAGTTAGATTTTTAATATCTATTTTGAAATCTAAAAAACCAGCTATTTTCATAACTGGCTTTTGTTAATGATGAATCAATTTAGCCTAGGCAGTAAAGTTAGAACTTTTTCTCAACAGAGAATTGGAAACTCGCCATACCTTGATTTGTTCTTGCTTGATATAAACTACCGTCAGATTGATTGGTCAGTCGTTCTTGATAATCTGTACTGAGTAGATTGTTGAGATTTAAACTTGCCGCCCAGCCACCAGTGAAACGCTTGGTTGCACTGAGGTCTAATCCAAAACGTTGATTGGTGGTTCGATCATAAGGTTGACCATCTAAACCACGCGTAAACTCAGGCGTATAGCTCACATTGATACTGGTAGAAAGCTGCCAAGGCTTAAAGTTATAAGATAACCCTGCACTTGCATTATATGGGGCAACATCGCTGACTAAACGCTCATTGTGCTGTTCATCTTCAACTTTTGCACGAATCGTTGATATTTGCCCATTCAGCATAAATGAATGACCTGCATCCGTTTGTTTCAGTGCATAACGTCCAGAAAGTTCAACACCATAGGTCGTTGCTTGATTTTGGTTTTGTGGACGTTCAACATAACGTGACCCTTCAAGCGCAATCACCTTTTCGATGTAATCTTTAATTTCGCGATGATATGCAGTTAAACTCATACCACCATTCGCTGAGTCATATGCCAGAGTTGATTCTACAGCGCTTGTTTTCTCTGGTTTTAAGTCAGGATTACCGCCGCGATCAGGATTATTCAATGAACCAGCATCGCTATCTGTAGAAACAGTGACATTCGGAATGAGACGATCAGTTTTTGGACTGTTAAATGCTTGGCTTAGGTTGGTTTGAATCGACCATTGTTCGGTTAGATCAAAACGATAAGCAAGTACAGGGCTAATATGTTGGTCCTGATAATCAACTAGACCAGAGCGATTTAACCATTCTTGGCGCGCGCCCAACGTAATGGTTTGTCGATCTGTAAAACGCCAGTTTCCCTCGGCATATAAAGCATAACGTTGCTCATCTAAACGATTGCTCACATTACTGTCTAAATTACTACTCCGTGTATCAACACCAAATTTGATTTGACGAGTCGGATCTAATTTACGCATCCCATCATAAGCGAGGCCATATTCATGAATGGTTTCATCGGTATAAATGGTATTTTGTGGTGAGCTTGTGAGTTGAGTTTCAGTTTGACGTTCAACGGATAGCCGAATCTTATCGCTTAAGTCTTTGTCTTTTCGTTCATAACGTGTATTTAGACGAATGCTATCATTTTTATCATCTTGCGTTTGATTGGCTGAATAACCATCCATTTTGATGTTGCGATAGAATAATTCGGCAATCAATTTTTGTTGATCATCGAGATCGTATTGCAAGCGAGGTGAAAACATTTGCATGCTTCGATTGACCGTGCGCGATTGTTCACGTGTACCCGCTGATGTTTCTGTTTTGGTTAGGGATGTGTTATCAACCCACATTTGATTTGCAGAAATACTATATGACCATTGATTTTCACGACCGTCAGCTTGTAGGCTGATTTTTTGTTCGCTCTTTGATTGTTTCTCAGAATCCTCATACTTACCATAACCTACTTTTATCGAGCCACTGATGCGACTATCGAGAGGTTCTTTCAAAATAATGTTGATAACAGCTGATGACGCAACAGACGCTTGAGCAACACTTGGCTGCTTCACGACTTCAATTCGTTCAATCATTTCAGGGGTAATCGTGTCAATAATAGACATCCCACCACGTGGTCCACCTTGCACAGGTTCACCATTGATAAGGAATGTTGGACCAGCTCCACCACGGAAACGCATTCCAGAAGCGCCGCCACCACCGCGTGGACCTTGTCCAGGTGTCGGAAGTTGAAATCCAGCAGCTCTGCGTAATGCATCCATCACGGATTGATCGCCGTACTGTAGCATTTCATCACGGGTGATAATGGTTTTAGGTACAGCACTTATATCATCATCTTTTGGTTTCTGTGGCTCTGCCGATGCTTTAAACGATAGGGTAGGTAAAACCTGCGTTGCTGGTTCTGTAGGTATTGTTATGTTGTTATCAGCGGCGAAAACTGAAGTGCTGATACTCAGTAATGCCGAGCTAAGTACACTCAATTTCCCAGAATAGAGTGGATATTTCATTCAAGTACCCCAAAAGAAAGATCAAATTATTTTGTGTGTAGCCTAATGTAAAATTGTGTAGAAAAATGGAATTTAGCTTAAATAAGCCTCAGATTTAAAAAATATTTTTTAATTATTTATGCGCTATTAAAGAGCATGATTTCGTAAAAATTGACTGCTTAATAAGCTGGGAGAAAGAAATTATGCAAAATATGGTAAAAATAATAATTATTTTCATTAATATTGTATTGTTTTTTATATTTTAAGTTTTTCTTAATATTTGTCTGATTTTTTGTTGGGAATTTTTATGACATCTCGATATGTTACGCTCTCTCACAAGCCTATTTTTAGATTTAGTGCATTAAGCTTAATGCTCTTACAAGCGCAGTACCTACTTGCCAACGAAAACAATATTCAGGCTGCGGTTATGCCAACGATTAAAATTGAAGCAATGAGTGAGCTTGATCCAATTAAAAGCTATATTGATTATGATCAAGCCAGCGTGACTCGAAATGGGCTAAAGAAAAAAGATATTGCTCAAACGATTGATACCATTGATGTTCAGAAATCTCTGTACACGACAAAAAAAGATAACTCATTGAAATAATGGCATAATACTTGTTTTCTGACGACGAATATGATGAC